>MFRH01000024.1:52055-58176 GCA_001783275.1 Candidatus Margulisbacteria bacterium GWF2_35_9 | reverse complement strand
GAACGGTTAGATATTTTATAAAAAATCTGACAAGTAAAACATCCTATGGTGCAGGATTTTCAAATTCTCAAAATGTACCGATCACGACCCCAGCAGGTGGTGATCAAACAAATGCGATGACTGGTGCAATTGCTGATAAAGCAGGGAATGTAATACAATATACGAACTATGTCATGGTTGATATGGTCAAACCAGATCCTTTTATTGCGACAGTTTATAATGATACAACTGACAATGACTTAAACGGTTTTTTACCAAGTGCTAATTGGTATGATGAAGAAAAGGTAGGAATTTATTGGGATGCTGCGGATGATGATGGATCGCTTCATTTATACCCGTATCGTGTAAGAAGTGATACAACAACCAATTGGAGTGTTTGGATTAATACTCGAAATTATACCAATCTAGAAGTGAAAGAAACCCCTGCGATTACTCACAATATTTATATTCAGGCGAGAGATAAAGCTGGAAATATTACGACAAAGGGGATAACCATTAAAATTGATAGAACACCACCAAAGTTCATTACATACAACGTGGTGTCTCCAGCAATTATTAGTGATCCAGATATTCCAAGTGGGATTAAACTGCCTTTGAGTGGTTGGTTTAAACAGGAAGTGATTACAATGTCTTGGACTGTGCCCAGTGAAAATGGTCAACTAAGAAAGAATCCATATCGCCAAAAGGCAAGTCGAGGACAGACTGCCTATACTGCATTTAATAACAAAGTTACAACGACGATCAATGTTACTGCAAATAATCACAATAAATCCATCGTATATTTTTATGCGATTGACGAGGCAGGTAATAGTTCTGAGGTGACACGTTCACTAAAAGTAGACATAGTTGCTCCGATACTTACCATAAACTACACAGTAACTCGAAGCTTTATAAAGCCTTATGTAATTACAAGGGATGTTTTATTTGTAACACTTCAAGTTTCTGAAGCATTGTCTGTCGATCCGATATTAAAATATATTAATGTAAATAGTTCAAATATTTCTGCCTCAATAACGCTTACTCGTTATCAAACAAGTTGGTATGCATCAGTAAACATTAAATCCTTGGTTGATGGACTATATAAATTCTATCCGATAGTTTTTGATAATGCTGGAAATAAAACAACTAGGAATTATGGGGACACACATTTTATTGTCAGCACCCAAATACCGCCATCAGCCAATGGTTTTGTTGCCTGGTCGGATTTGATTACGTATAATGCTAAGTATGTTCAAACCCCTTATTTATATGTCACATATAATGTTGATGATAGAGTTAAGTCTTTTTGGGTGACAGAAGAAGGTGGTCAAAAGCCATTCGACAATGCTGCATCGTTTATTGCTCATCCCAGTTTTAATTATATGTATACCCTTCAAAAAAATGGAGCTAAGGTTGATGATGGAATGAAAGATTTGTTTTTATGGGTAAAAGATGAAAAGGAACGATATTCTTCCTCGTCAGTTTTATATCAAATATATTACGATCATACTACACCGGCAGTTAAAATAAAACCGGCGGGTGGACAACAAACAACTGTTGGGGATGATTATAACAATGTAGTGGTTGCATCAACGGAGATTACTGCAATTCTTGAAATATGGAATCAATCAAGCGATACAGCGTATATAGAACGTGCCTCAACAACGCCTTCATGGAAGGTTTATTTGCCTGGAATTAATAATCGTATGATAACAGTAAATCTAAACCCAAGGCTTTCAAATACAGCTTCTGATCCAAATACCGATAAATACCGAACAGAATGGTTCGCAACCTATAATGCTGGATTAGCGCAGGTTAGTGGTAATGGTTATTTTACTGTATGCGTGACAGATAATGCCTTTAATTATACCGAAGAGATTAAGGCAGGAAAAACCTTTCTGGTGAATGTGGATGCGGCGACTAATCCGGACTTATACTTATATTCTTTGGATGGAAGAGTAGGCTACACTAGATGGCTTACAATTAATGTCGTTATCAGTAAAGATTCAGAACATGCCATATATGATTCCTATAAAATTGTGAATGGATCCTATACAAAACCTGGTTCAAATGAATTTACAAGTATATGGCCTGCAAGTACAAAGCGGTTATCCATAAATTATCGTATAGATGATGGTGTTGCAGTATCTGAGGCAAATCAGGGAGTAAAAAGTATTTATGTCTGGACTAAAAAAGATCCTTCTTATGTGAACCCGGGCATTATCATGAAGAAAATAACCTATGATGCGACTGTTCCAACATATACTATTAAATCAGATATTTATAAATATGGGATAGGTGAACCGGAAGCAGTTAGAACAACGATATGTGTTAGTGAAAAACTAGATAATCATCCAACACCAATGATTTATCTATTAGATTCCGGAAGCAATTTACTAAAGGATGAATTTAATAAGGAACTCAAGTATGCCTTTAAATTCAGCAGCTATAGACAAGGACGTTATGAATACATCACAACATTAAACATTCCGAGTGAGCATAAAAATAAATATATTCTTCTTCACGTAGTAGCAGATGATTTAGCGGGTAATCGACTGGATAGCAAGATCGCTTTCAGACAACAATTAGTCGTGATGCAATATAAATCAGAAATTAATCCGCTAAACAAAATTGTTGAAAAGGGCGGAACAGATTATGCTTTTTTATCGTGTGTTGTTAGTTCAAATGATCAACCGGTTCACTTATCTGGTATTAAAGTTTTAGTCGACGGACATTTTATACCGTCAGATGTTAGTATGGTCTCAATCTATAGCGACGGTGATAACAATGGCTTGCTTGAACCGAGAAAAAAATATGATGTTCTTAAAGGTATTTCATCAACTGATTTAGATGCCGGAAGCATTTTATACATACCCTTTGATGAGGTTGAAATAATTGTGAGCTCAAGTAGCAAGCGCTTCTTTGTTGTTGTTGATATTGGTAATGAAGCGATTGCAGGGAATACATTGAGAGTACAGTTTACAACGGTTAATGCATTTACAGTTGCGAGTGATGAAGTTGTTGACTATTCGAAGATCAATAGAAGTTATTTTTCAGATTTAGTAGAAATTATCGATGTAGAAAGCACCATTATTATTTCAAATCTTGAAGAGAATGATGTCGTTACAACCATTAACCAGGGCTCAGAATATGGATTATTAAAAAAACTACAGATTAAAGCAGATGCAGGAAATCCGATTTGGACAGGTCTTCAGATTTCAGTAGAAGGGAGTGTTGATCCAACATTATTTTCAAACATATCGGTATACATCGATGAAAACAAAAATAATTTATTTGAGGAAGATAAGGATCGATTAATTAGTTCTGGTCAGGATCGATTTCAGGTTAATCGAACAACAAAAAATATAATGTTTGACTGGAATTGGACGTTGCAAAATTCATACGAAACTTTTTTTATTGTCGGTGGAGTAGATGTGAATATGGCCAGAAACACAACTTTTAACATTTCAATAGTAACACCAAACCATGTGTTTGCTGAAGGAAACTACGTTGTTAGAGGATATATTTATCCGATCAAAACAAAGACATTTACTATAGGTCCATATTTATCAAAAGTGAATATGTTCAAGAACAGTAATGTAGCAGATGAAGTATTTCAGGGAGATGGAATTATGCTACAAAAAATGTTGTTTTCTGTTGATTATTATAATCCGAGAATAACCTATGTCGATTTTGCTCTGGAGGGTGGAACTGTTAGAAATGATTTTGAGACCAGTGGCCAAACGCTGGTATCACTTTATAAATTAGATCCAAGCATCGCTTACGATAATGATTATTTTTATTTAGATTATACCTCGCAGGACACATCAGAAATAATCCCAGCAAATGTTAACTGGATGAATAATGATCGAACATTAAGATTATCATTATCATCCCCGTTAATTTTGAGTACAGAGAATCAATTGGCATTAATTGCAACAATTAATACAAATGCTCAGAATGATAGAGACTTCAGACTTGTTACATATATGCTTAAGTCAACAGACAACATATATATAAAAATACAAGATGGTATAGCAAAAGAAGATAAAACAATAACAACGAATATCGTTACTATTATTCATAAACAACAGCCAATTAGACCTGTGATTAGTGCTAATTATTATACAAGTAAAATTCAGGAATATGAGGCAACCTATTTTTCATATACCAAAAGTAATAACAATATAGTCAAAGCAGAATATGCTATAGGTTCGTATTCAGGTGGTAAAGATAAAACAAACAATGATTGGGTAGAAGTTGTTGTTGAAAATCCAAGTGGGTGGATCGATTATACAGATACGATAAATATTGTTAATATTGAGCTGGAAGATAATACAACATATTATTTGTCATTAAGATTAAAAAGTGAAATAACGACAAATAATTATCGTACATCAAGAGAGTCTGTTTACAAGTTCCATACGGATTTTACAGCTCCAGATGCAACAATGTATACCCCACAATTAGCCGTTACTGAAATGGAAGATAGTAATACTCATGTGAAGTATATTCACCATGCAATTAGTTGGGGAAAGGATTCTTTTGTTGATAACGAATCAGGTCTTAGAAAATTTATTATTGAAGAAAAGAGCAATTATACTGGTCAGTGGACATATTTAACAGAACGATATACATCAAACCCCAATATTCCAAGTCGAAATATCGATTTAGACGTTAAAAATGGTAACGAAAGAAAATATGACATGTCCTATTCATATCGGGTAAAAGCAGTAAACAACGCTGGGTTAGAAAGTATCTATATTTATACGGATACGATGTCGACTGTAAAGACCCAAAAAGTATTAAGCAATGTATCTAATTATCCAAATCCGTTTAAATCTAGGGTTGAGAAAACAAAAATATTTTATTTTTTAAGGGAAGACAGTGGCATTGAAATCAATATATATGATTCAATGGGACATTATGTTCGTAAGTATAATTTTACAAAAGGTATTGCAGGAAAATCTACTCAAGGAGATTGTTCAATAGAGTGGGATGGTAAAAACGAAGCAAGCGAATTTGTAGAAAAAGGCGGATATTTTGTAGTTATAGAGGCACCTGAAGCAACAGGAGAAGATAAAAAAATTGTAAGAATGGTTGGCGTTATTCACTAAGTATAGTTTTACCTTTTCCAAGAAAAATGGTAATTTAGTAGCACAGAATAAAAGAGAACAAAGCACATGACTAAAAAACAAACTAAATATATTACAACACCCATATACTATGTAAATGATGTGCCTCATATTGGGCATAGTTATACTACGATCATTGCTGATATTTTATCAAGATATTATCGTTTGATCGGTAAGGACGTGTTTTTTTTAACAGGTACAGACGAGCATGGACAAAAGATTGAAAAAACAGCTGAAGAAAGAAACCTGACACCCAAAGAACTGGTAGATTCTGTCGTCATTCGTTTCAAAGAACTTTGGAACAAACTAAATATAACAAATGATAATTTTATTAGAACAACTGACGATTTACACAAGGAAATAGTCAGAAATTTTTTTAAATTAGTATATGACAAAGGTTATATCTATCTTGGGGAGTACGAGGGGTTGTACTGTCGTCCTTGTGAATCTTATTATACAGAGACGCAAGTAGAGAATAATTTGTGTCCGGAATGCAATCGAGAGTTAACAGTATTAAAGGAAGAAGCTTTTTTCTTTAAATTATCTTTTTTTCAAGAAAGATTATTAGAACATATTAAAAATAACCAACAATTTGTGTTGCCAATATCTCGACGCAATGAAGTGATAAGCTTTATTAATCAGGGCCTGACAGATTTATGTATCAGTCGAAGTTCGATCAGTTGGGGAATTGAAGTTCCTGATTTGGGAATTGAGTTAAAAAAACCGCATTACGTATATGTCTGGTTTGATGCACTGATTAACTATATATCAGGGATAGGCTATAAAAAAGATGATGAAAAATTCAGTAAATATTGGCCGGCTTTTGTTCACTTAATTGGTAAAGATATTTTAAAATTTCATGCAATTATTTGGCCAGCAATGCTTATGGCTGCCGAATTGCCGTTACCGGAACATATATTTGGGCACGGATTCATCTATCAAGGTGGAGAAAAAATGTCGAAATCAAAGGGAAATGTTCTAGACCCACATAATATTACGGCAGAATT
>MFRH01000024.1:51715-52035 GCA_001783275.1 Candidatus Margulisbacteria bacterium GWF2_35_9 | reverse complement strand
AACTCGAGAGATTGTTTTAGGTTTAGACGGAACATATAGCTATGAGACGATGTTGCAACGATACAATAGTGATTTAGCAAATGATTTTGGTAACCTATTAAATCGTACCCTAAATATGATAAAAAAATATTTTAATTTAAAAATAGAAGCATTTGATCAATCAACACTTTCTACTGAAGAACGAGTGTTAGAGAAGTTAGCAAAGGAATTAGAGGAACGCATATATGGCAATATGGAAGACTTTAAGTTATCAATAGTGCTAGAAGATGTATTTTCTGTAATCAGAAGTGCTAATAAATATATTGAGGATATTAAGCCTT
>MFRH01000024.1:31952-51692 GCA_001783275.1 Candidatus Margulisbacteria bacterium GWF2_35_9 | reverse complement strand
ACAAAAAAACTAATGACCGTTATGGTTCAGTTATTAGAAGTTATTCGGATATGCTCAACGTGGTTGTTACCATTTATGCCAAATGCAATAGAACAAGTTTATAAGCAGTTAAATATTCTTACAGATGTTAATAACGTTGACACATCTAACTATAAATGGGGATATTTCAAAGAAGGCATGACCTTAAACGAACCTGAGCCAATATTTCCAAGAAAGCAATGACCTTAGTAGATACACACATCCATCTTACGGATGAAAAGTATAAAGCCATCCCCATTCCAAATGAATTAGATTGTATTATTAGTCTTGGAACAGACCTTAAAGATAGTGTTCTCGCCATGGAATTAGCAGAAACTAATCCTCGCATATTTTTTGGAGCAGGCGTTCATCCTCACGAAGCAGATAAGTATACGAAATCACAGTTGAATGATTTTTGCAGGTTATATGACCATAATAAATGTGCAGTAGTTGGTGAGATAGGTTTGGATTATCACTATTTGTATAGTTCAAAGGAAAAACAATTAGAGGTTTTTTTAGTTTTTTTGGGTTTAGCTCAGCAACACCAACTGCCGGTATCTGTCCATTCAAGAAAAGCAGAGAGAGAAGTATTTAACATTCTAAGTGATTATCCAGGGTTAAATGTAGTTTGTCATTCATATACTGGGGATATTGAAACTCTTGAAGATTTAATAGCATTGGGATGTTTTTTTTCAATTAATGGAATGATTACTTTTAAAAATAACACAAATATCGTTGAGATTGTAAAAAAAATTCCAACAAATAAACTTCTATTTGAAACAGATGGCCCATATTTAGCTCCAATTCCATATCGAGGGCAACTTAATCGACCAGAGTATGTTAAGATAATAGCAGAGAAGACAGCGGAAATTTTAAATACGAGTTTGGAAGAAATATCAAAAATAACAACAGAAAATGCGCACGAGGTGTTTTTTTGTGATCTACAGGGCAATATGCTTTAGTTTTAGAATTGGGTTATTTAATACCTATCTGTTAGAAACGGATATAGCAAAATATCGTCGCAAGAAAATATATGTATGGCAAAAAAAGAGAGCCACACTTTCGCTTGATCATCAGAAAGACCTATTCCGATTTTTGAATCTGTACTACATCGAAGGTCAAAACCTATATTACATGATACAAGTTTATGTAAAAACGTTAACAGGCCCAAAAAAACGTCTGTTCAGAAAGATTCTAATGCTTATGAGACACGGGGTTTCCTTTGTTGATATTATAACAAATAGCAAAATGTGTAATTCTGAACTTAACATGATCTTGTCTTTATCTGATAAAGTTGGAAATTATGGTCAGTTATTTAACAGTGCTTACGAGTTATCGTCAAATAAAATCAGTGATAGGCATCAGTTAACAAGCAAGCTTTCATATCCAATTATGCTTCTAGTAATGGTCTCAAGTTTACTTGTTTTTATTTCATTAGTGTTAATACCACAGTTCAGAGGTTTTTATGTATCCTACAATATAGATTTGCCACTATTAATTAGAGCTCTTGAGTGGCCTTATTTACTAGCATATGCTGCAATTTTATCCGTAATAATTGTTACTATAGGTATTTTTGGGAAGACAGTTAATCAAAATCTTTTATTGCATATTCCAGTTGTATCAAAAGGAATTAAACTACGGTTTCAAAATCTACTTTTTAAGATTATTAGTTATGCAATTATGTATAGAATTCCGATTAATCTATTGATTGATAAGGTGTTGGAAAATGAGAAGAGTATGATTCATAAATTTTATTTATCGACAATTTCGATATTAATCAAACAAGGAAAACAACTTTCAGAAATTTTAGATATACCCATTATTGAAAAAAAATATCAAAATGTTTTAGTGTTTGCTCAGGGACAGGATAAACAACAAATGATTATGAGTAAAATGATTATAGAAAACAAGGAGGATCAAGAAGCGTACTATCAAATTATTGTTAATATTACTGGTTTTCTTGCTATGATCTTTGCAGGATTACTAGTATTTCTTATCGGTTATTTAATGATGAGTCCCTTGCAGAATATGAGCAATATTCTTTAAAAAATCAATTTACCGCTAAATATAAAGGAAATGATTGAGTAACCTAACGTTTTATTTGTATAGTCTTCTTTAATTACAATATTTCCTTCAGCTGTGAAAATAAATTTCTGGATAGTTCCATGGCTTCGTTGAGACATTGGGATTTCAATATTTGCAAGTAATCTACCTCCAACAGTTAGATTCTCAATTGGAATAACCTCAGTCAGAATTGTTTCATCAGTAGATTGATCGGTTTCTCTTTTTGCAAAATCATTTAAACCATTACCGACATTGTATTGTACATTTAAAAGTGCAGTAATGGAGCTGGTATATTTTGATGTTTTTTCTTCAATCGGTTTATATTCAAGATTAACGATATGAGTCCAGCTTGTTTCAGCTATTGAATTTTTGTGATGTTGAATATTTGTTTTGTTTGTTAGTGTATAGCTGGCATTAAGCATAGGAATCGGGGTGGTTTTAATACCAATACCAAGGCTATGTACACTAATTGATTTTAAATTTGGAGTTGGCAAGTAATCTTCATTTATATGTTGATAGCTGTAATTAAGTAGCAGGGAGAATATGTCATTTAATTTTTTTGAGGTGTTAAGCATAAGTTCTGCTGAATTATTGTTAATAAAACTAAAGTAATTGCTTTTTAGAGCAGAAAGAGAAATATCATCAGTCGTTCTCCTCCATTGAAGCGTTTCATCATATTTGATTATAGGTGATAATTCAAAATCAAATAATTTATAGCTTGTGGTTGCACTCACTTTATTAATGTTTCGTATTTTCAATCCTTTTCCTAAGGCTGAATCCTTATAATCATCATAAGAAAAGTTAAGGTCTAATTTCACTGGTTGTGTATTTGAGAATAAAACATTATTGAAATTATGGGCAAGTCGGTTGGTTGTTTTATTATACTCTGTGGATTGATTAATTGATGTAATGTTTGATGTGGCTAAATAATCTGTAATTTTAGATGTTCCTTCTAATGCATAATTTAAGCCATAATTTGTTTTTATTAAATTTCCTAAATCAAGAGTCACAAGTGTTTTTAAATCTTCATTCGGGTAAGTTTGATATGTTCGTATAATGTCAGTCGTTCGGTTTTCAGTTGATTTTGAGTAATTAGTATTTGCTATATAATCAATATCAAAAGATAGATTCTCCAAAGGCTTCCACGTAATTCCATAGCGGGAGTTACTGGCATCATTTCTTATAATGCTATAGAGTGTCGTATTTCTTGGAATATTATTTATGTTTAAGGAGTTATTAAATTTTCTGGAAATGGTTTTAATCTGTAATGGAGACACTTTACTCATTAAAGAAAATCCGCCGATACTATACTCATAGGAGCTTGCTGTTTTTTTAATATTATCATTACTTTCAAGCGATCTGGATTCGCTATTTCCTAAGGACAACGACGTAATGTCTAAGAACATCCACGACAAGCGATTTGAGTAATTATTGTTTCGATCAGATTTCTGATCGGTTAGAAGAGATGCTTTTTCCATTTGATTATATGTGTAAATATATTTCGGGTTGTAAATAAGAAATAAATTGATGGGTGGAGATAATGTCAGGTTTACGCTTTTGTTTTCTAACTTTGACTTAATCTGATTTGTTGTTATCGGTTCATTATTGTTGTTGAAGCTACTTATCCTATTTGAGTATTCCTGACTAAATTCAGTATTAATTCCAATAAAAGTGATGGGTGTAAACGATATTTTGAACGTGTTTTTATCATAAATGGTTTCATTTAATTTATGGTTGCCAGATAGTGTTTCTTTTTCTAATTCAACAGTATGTGCAAGATAACTATCCAAACTGAATTTATTGTTTATCAAGGATAGGTGGTTGTTTAGTTGCCATGTATCAGCTGTTTTGTATTTGTCATGAATTAAATCTAGGTAATCATTTCGATAATCTGTATTGCTATAAAACATGTTAGTTTTAAAGTCGCTGGGGCCAACGCTAATAGCAAGGGTATTTTTATAGGTAACATTGTCAACACTTCTGCTATCTGGAGAAGGGGTATCATTTTTTTCTGACACATTATCATTTTTTTCCCACTTATAGTTTAATTGAAGGTCTTTTTCGGGTGTATATTGTGTATCAATAACAATCTTTTCTTCTTTTTGATTGATCAGTTTTCCACTCAAATTGGTTTCTGCTAGTTTTCGGTTATTTTGAAAGAAATTTGTTGCAACCAATAAATTTGAATAAGGATTGATTATAGACGATATGTTAATAATATTTGATCCGGATGCATATTTGTTTATTCCCATAGGAGAGAATCCATCATCAATCGTTAGTAATTCCAGCTTAGTATCTGAGAAACGATTCTTGTAATTAGTCTTCAAATTTACTGCTGTTCCAGATTTACTGATTTTTTGAAGATTTTCTCCAGATGCAGTTGTAAAATAATCGTATTTTATTCTGATGTTATCAGATGGTGAAGGATTTAGGTTAATAAAAGTAAGTTTACCGGCGGAATAGTTAATATAATAGTCTTCATTTTTTATAGCAACCATATTTTCATTGATATATAGTGTTTCAGAGTTTTCAAGAATGTTTTGATTTGGTAGGGTATATGTTTTACCATATTCTCCGGTTGTCATTATGTAGTTTTCAGTTGATTGATAGCTTCTGGAATATTCTTTAATCGTCTTTGCAATATCCAGCTCCATGTTCAATTGTTTAGAAATATTTTGTTTATAAGATACTTCAAATTGCTCATTGGAAATGCTACCCGGATCTGGGATGTTTGATTTGTTATAATGATATGAAACCTTTAGTTGACTGGATATGTTTATATCTATTCCATATTGTACGCCACTTATATCATAAGGAGTATAAAGAATAAGTTTTAACTGACCATTTTTTGCTCCGTCGTCTACAAAATCAATAATATAATCTTTACCGTATATAAGAGTCTTAAAATATCCGTTGGGTTGATCTTTAAATTCTACAACTATTTGATTATTATAGCGGTCAAACTTTACGGGATGTTCTAAATTTGAAATAATTGTGCGTGCAGTAAGAACAGGGGTAATTTGTTCAATGTTACCTAAGTCAGAATCGGAACCTGAAAAGAACCATTGAGAGGGTCCGTATTCTTTATAATAGGTGTAATTCGTTAAAATGGCACCGGTGGTAACGCTGTAATTTAAGGTTAGTATTCCGCGATATAGATCGATGACATAGTTGGAAGAATTTACGAGAACTTGATTATAATAGACAACAATTGAACTAGTTATAACTGGCCAGTTTGAAAGATTAATAACGGTTGTGCTGTTGGGAGTTGGAGGATAAAAAGTTTCTGATACTTGTTTTGTGTTAAGATCTTTTTGAGCCTTGGCAAATTCTTTGAAATATCCAAAACTTACACTGTAATCATCTACGTGTGCTTCTGATCCAGAATAAGTTTGAAAGATAAGTTCTCTATATTTAATAGTAATTTCGCTGGTTTTTGGGATTGGGTATAAAAAAAACAAGCGACCATTTTTATAATCAATTTTGTAGTCGATATCTTTTTTGTACTCCACCCCTCTAGCAAGTATTTGTTCACTGTTTTCTAATAGTGGTGTTGATTTTAAATAATAAATAACCTGTTTGTCCGAACCCTGAAATGTTTCAGTTCGATTGTTTGTTTTTGGGAATCGATATCGAATGTTAACGGTCGCATTAACTGGGTTAATGAAGTATAAAGCACCAGTTTCATAATGAAGATAGTAGTCCTGATTATAAATAAGGTTCAAATCACCAACCATTATTTTTTCTGATGCAAATTTTATAGGTGAATTTGCTAGTTGTAAGGTTTGATTCGATGGATCAACCTTGTGAACTTCCTCTTGTTCCTGAAATTGTTGTATGATTCTTTGCTTTGAGGCATTTGTATACTCTGCTGATAAACCCAGAAAATTAACATTGCTGGCAATTGGAATAAATTCTTCAATCGGATTTGTATATGCATAATCAAAGGCGATTTTATCTAAATTTGTTTTTGGTGCGGTAAAAACAACTTTTCCTTCAAAATAGTTTACTTGGTATTGAACATTTTCAACCATTAAAATATCATTAACCCAAACTTTTAGTGATTTTTCGAGTATTGGTTTGTTTCTTAATGGGTATTCTGATGTTCCATTTCCGATTAAAGTAAACGAGTCTTGTTTGCTTTTTTCTTGACCAAACCCGAAATTATAACTGAAAGAACCCTCTGTACCGACAACAGAAATACCATCAATTCGTTTGCTAATATTTGTAAAAGTTCCAACGGTATATGTTTTATTAATATTTCCGAAGTTTACATAGGTTTGTCTGATTCTTAAGCTTACGTCCGTTTTTTGTGGCATATTGGGTTCCTGTACGATATTGAAGTTTACCTCTGCATCATCATTTATTTGAGCCCTTAGCAGTAAATTGAAACGGGATTCAATTTGGAAATCGGATTCTTTTATTTGTTTGCTGATGGCGGTATAGATTGGATCATTTTTTGCACCAGATAAATTCGCTCCGGTAACTTTTAAGGAGTATAATTTTATTTCACCGAAACCACTCATGTAAGGGGTGATTTTAGGAATTAGGTCTTCGTTTGATTTTTTTTCCCATTGTTCCCACTTAAAATCCTCCCAATTATTTTGAGTGGGAGTTTCAACATACTCCGGTATTCGTTCTGTAATGGAAATAAGCGGGGTGTTAGAATCTAAAAGCAGATAATCTTTTTTTGAGGTAGTCTTCTTAAAAATTTTTCTAGTTGAAACTACTTGTTGATTTGTATTTTCCTTCTGTGAGATGTTTTGAAGTAGATTAATATTTCGAATACCTGTACGTGGTGACAACTCAGTAAGGTTCTGAAGGTTGCTGATAAATAAGCGTTTGTCCATGATGATGGTTGAACTCATGCTCGTTGTTGTATTGGCAGTTGATAAAGAAGCCATTACTTCTGTAAAGTTTTCAGTATTTACCATTGAGATGATGTCAAGAAACTCAGCAAGATTAGACGAAGAAAGGTCTTGCTGATTAACGCTGACATTACCATATGACAAGCATATGCCAATAGTAAATAAAAATATAAATCGTCGTATAATCGGTTTCACCATGAAAATATTAATTATAACCCCCATTAATAGTATGCCTCGTTATTATAGTATAACAAGCATTTTATGAATCTATGGAAATAATTTTGTTTTTATTAAATTCTCCGCTGACGATTCTTAATCTACTTTTTGAAACGTTAAAATATTCTGATAACAACTCGATTAAACGTTTGTTAGCCTTTCCTTTTTCAGGGACAATAGATAGTTTGACTTTCAGGTGAGAATTATCTTCTAAAATAATTTCTTCTTTTTTAGCATTACTGATTACTTTAACATTTATAATATGTGGGTAATTGATAGAAACCATGATATTAGTAAGTAAAGCATAAAAAATAGCGGGCGTAATATGTAGTGGATAATCGACATTGCAATCACCGGAGAAAAATCAAATTTAGAGATAAATATATGTTGAAAAGGTTTTATAATTGGGTTTGTAAGCTGATCAATGATGCCTAAAAATGATAACAATAATTTGTTTTTGTAGGTTTTTGAGTAATGTGTATAATTTGAAAATAACCGCAGAAACAGTAAAATAAATAAGCCCTTGTAAAGATAAGAAATAATGTTGATTATCATGTTTTTAGAATATCTGAATAATCAGTTTTTCAAGTAAACTTAAAACAAAAAAGGCAACAATGGGTGACAGATCAAGACCGCTAAAATTTAGTGGTAATGACCTAAAAAGATCTAGATAGGGATCCGTAATTTTTTTTAATTGCAGGATTAATGGATGATAAGAATCATGGGATAACCAAGAAAGTATGATTCTAATAATTAGTAAAAATGAATAAATTTGTAACAAAAGTAAGAGTATTGATTTAAGTGTATACATAATGAAATCCTTTCTATTTTGCTAATTCTTCCCCTCGATTTTTTGCGGCAAGAACGGATTTTGTAATTATATCAGAAAGCCCCTGGCTTTGTAATATATTTAATGCTGCCTCGGTAGTTCCTCCGGGCGACTTAACTTTTACTATCAAATCAGAGGGATGTTCGGTGGAGTTTAATAACATTTTGGAAGCACCGAGCATCGTTTGGCTAATTAGTAGTAGACCGTCATTGTAACTAAGGCCCATGGATGAGGCAGCCTTAGCAAAAACATCGGCTAAGTGATAAAAGTAAGCTGGTCCGCTTCCACTAATGGCCGTGAGAGCATTCATTTTTCCTTCTGGAATGATGAGTGTTTTTCCAATTTTTTCAAATATCTTGCATGCAAGCAGTTTGTCTTTTTCGGTACAGTTCTCTGAAAAACTGATGCCACTGATGCCTTCGTTGATTAATGCTGGAGTATTTGGCATGACTCTGATAATTTTGTTTTTTGGGAAGAATCCCTTTATCCTATCAATTTTAACACCGGCTGCAATGGATATTAATAATACCTTTGGATCGAGAAATTCTTTTAGTTTGTCCATAACAGTATTAATTACCTGTGGTTTTACAGCTAGAACACAAATCCGATAATCGTTAATAGGAACCATAGAGTTTAATAAAATGATAGAATAGGTTTTTGATATATACTCAGCCCTATCAGTATTCGTTTCATAAACGCCGATATCGGATGGCGAAGTTGTTTGCAAGAGTCCCTTGATAAGAGCCTCTCCCATATTCCCTGCACCAATAAAGCAAACTTTAGACGTCATAATTGTTAGTTATTATTAATTAAATTCACAACAATTTCTTCGTTTGCATTATTTTTCGGACGGCTTAGCTTTCTGGTATCTTCTTCAGAAATCTGTGTTTTTTCAGATGTAATGAGGATGAGATCTTCCGTAAGTTTCGCCATTTGACCATTTAATGAGTAAATCGTTCCGGAGATAAAATCCATGAAGCGCTTAACATTTAAACGGTCTAGGTATTGGAAGTTAATGATTATAGGGATGTCTTGTTTAAGAATGTTCGCTATATGAACCGCATCGGAATACTTTCTGGGAGAAATAATTTTAATCTCAGATGATCCTTTTTTAAAATAGGGAAGACTAATTGTTTGTTGTCCTTTATTCGTAAGTTTACTTTTGTTTCTTTGATGCGGCGACTCTTCCTCCAGACCTAAAAAGAATTTTAACCGATTTATTATACTACTGCTGTTTTTTACCATTTTTTTCTCCTCCTTAAGAAAATAAGATTGTCCCTAATCTTATGATTGTTGCGCCTTCTTGTAGGGCATAAATGTAATCATTGCTCATGCCCATAGATAGGTGTTTATAATTTATGTTCTTTTCGTCCTTAAGCTCCTCTGCAACCGACTTTAGGTCCTTAAAATAATTACGCAGAATGCCTTCGTCGTTAATGTTCGGAGCCATTGTCATATATCCTTCAAACTCAATATTTGAGTAATCGTTTAATTGAAGGTTACTATTTTTTATGTCTTTTTTTGAAAAACCATGTTTTGATAACTCTCCAGAAACGTTTATCTGAAGTAGTATTTTGATAGTTTTATTAAACTCCAACGCTAGTTTATTAATTATGGGCAAGTACTCCAACCGATCAACTGAATGAATAAAATCGAATAGCTCTACAATTTTCCTTAACTTATTTTTCTGAATGGTTCCAATAAAATGCCAGGTAAGAGAGTATTTGTTTTTTAATAATTGAATTTTCTCCTCAGCTGACTGTATCCGATTTTCACCCAGATTGTTAATGCCTGAAAGAACGGCATTTTCTGTTTCAGTTAAAGATAGAGTTTTACTAACACCAACTAAAGTTACCGTTGGAACAATTTTATAGCGATTAATAGCATCATTTACATTAAGTAAACGTTTGTTGTATAACATGAAACCCCCCGCACGGCTTTCTAGTAATACTTATTATACGTATATTAAGACCTACAATCAAATGAACAAAATAGCATTTAGGCCTAAAAGATTGTATGTAGTAGAAAGACTTCTGAATTGTTGTACTAAACTCTATATTTAGCGGAGACAGATAAATATAGAGTTTATATATCTGGAGTTTAGTAAATTTGAGTTATGAGGTAGAATACATCTGAAATATGTTTAAAAAAATCATTTTAATTATTATTATCTTGGGATTTTGTTTTGCAGCCAGTCCTTTTTTTGAGTCATCCGTATATATTATTACGAGTAAAGCTAATTTAAGGGATATTCCTACAACTTCTGCCAAGGTAGTACTGGATACGGAATATAATAGTGCTTTTAAATATATTAGCAGTCAAAACGGAGACAATAAAGATTGGTACAAGGTTGAATATTACGATAAGACTGATTATGACATTTGGTACAAGCCTAAAACAAAGGGTAGTATATCTGGTGTGAATTTCCAGAAGATAGTAACGTTATATAAAGAAGAGACAAAAGAAAGTGAATCTATTCAGCTTCTACCTACAAAACGGAATATTTCATATGATACAGTTAAGGCCAAAAGTGCTGATTGGATAAGAATCAAAGTTCATAAGCCTAAATATGCCTATGTTACTTCATCGCTAGTTTATCATATAAATCGTCCTTATTTTTTGGTTGAACTTGCATTAGGTGCTATTTCTAAAAACAAAAGCTGGAATTCGAATACACGGTATAATGTACTACATGGCAAAATTAGCACTGGGATGAATCCATCAATGGTAGAAGCCATAAAAGGAGAACCGGATTATATTATAGAGGATAAAACCGGTCGGAATTTATATAAAACATATTGGTATGGGTCTCAAGCAGTAAACTTCAGGTATGGGCAAGTTACAAGCTGGCAATAAGTCTCTTTGGAAAACCATGTATTTGCGGGGGGACGAGACACATGGTTTTCCTGAAAACGATTTAGACAAATTTACCGATTCTTAGTTTAAGTAAAAAAATAGATGTATCGTCATTTTGATAATGTTTTTTTATAGAGTGATTAAAATTCCTAGTTTTAATAATTCCAGCGACAAAGACTCTTGGAAACCATTTTGTTGTTTTTTGCATCTTGTAACCTCCCTGTACTATAAGGCTCCTGACTATTTGCCTGATTAATATAAATAATAGAACAAAAAGTAGAACAAGTCAAGATGTTCTTGACAAGATATTTTAAAGCTGATTAAATGATGAGTAAATAAGGGTATTAAAAATGAAAATATTGCATCAAGTTCAAAAACAATTATTAGACTGTTTAAAGGCCAACATTGACGACCCATTAACAGTTAGAGAATTACAAGAGGAACTTGGGATTTCTTCTCCTAGCGTCGTTCAGCATCATATTCAACAACTAGAAAAAAAAGGTTATTTGCGCCGGAACCCCAACAACCCAAGAGACTACCAGGTACTCACAGATTCTCCAGATAAACAGGTCTCGTATTTAAATTTATATGGCTTAGCTCAATGTGGGCCTTCCGGATCGATTATTGATGGAAATCCAATTGATCGAGTGCCAATATCTTCAAGAATATTGGGGTTTTCTGCAACAGAAGCTTTTATGGTAAAGGCAAAAGGAGATTCGATGAGCCCCAGAATAAACGAAGGAGACCTTGTCATTGCAAGAAAAACAAGTATTGCTGAAAATGGAGAGATTGTGGTTTGCGTCAATTATCAGGATGCGCTTATCAAGAAAATTCAAAAACAGGGTGATAACATTATTCTGACTTCAATTAATCAGAAATATGATCCATTTATTGCAAATAAAGAGTATTTTAAAATTGAAGGTGTTGTAAAAAGCGTTTTATCCTATTCGATATAGATCAACTTAAATTTTTGCCCATTTTGGTAATGGCGCTTCAAATTCCATTTTTTTGCCAGTGATGGGATGATTAAACGATAAGTAAAATGAATGAAGCAATTGTTTTTTACCACCTTTTTTCCCATATAAATCATCACCTACAACTGGATGGCCAATGTGGCTAAAGTGAACACGTATTTGATGCGTTCGTCCTGTATGTAAGGTTATTTCAACTAATGTTTTTTCATTGGCTTCTTTTAGAACCTTGTACTCTGTAATTGATTCTTTGCCATTGTTTAAGTCCACCACTATCTTTTTCTGGTTGTTGGGGTGCTTTGCTAAAGGTAGACTGATTGTGTCTTCGCTTTCCTGTAAGTAGCCTTGAAGCAAGGCGATATATTTTTTAGATACCAAACGATTTTTAAAATCATCGGCAAGTTTATTGTGAGCGATGTTGTTTTTTGCCACTACTATTAATCCTGATGTATTTTTGTCGAGTCGATGAACAATTCCTGGACGATCAAGATTTCCAATAGAGGAGAGTTGCTTATTATAAAAGAGTAGGGCGTTGACCAATGTATTATTCTTATTTCCGGCTCCGGGATGGACGGTTAATCCTGCAGCTTTGTTAATAACGATAATATCATTATCTTCATAGATAATATCAAGTTTAATATCGTTTGCTACAAGATCTAGGGGTTCTTCGATTAAGTCATACTCAACAATGTCGCCTGATTTTAGTAGAAAACTAGGTTTAATGGATTTTGAATTAACTAAAATTTTGTCTTCATTACAGCAATTCTTAATAAATGAACGGCTTCTATTACATAATTCACTTAACCATATATCAATTCTGGTACTTTCAATTTCTTCGTATTTATTTTTTTGCACGATTTATCCATCCAAGTACTAGGAAAACTAAACCCAAATTAATAGCCATGTCAGCGATATTGAAAACAGGAATGAACGGAACTTTTATAAAATCAATGACATAACCCAGAAAAATTCTATCGATTAAATTACTGGATCCACCAGCTAAAATAAAGGTAAGCGAGAGCTTATGCAAAAGATTATTTTGAAAAAAATGTTTTCTAAATTTAAATAAACAAAAGAGGAGAACGAAATTCAACCCGATAATAATCATGGTATTGCGCGGGAACAATCCAAACGCAATACCAGAGTTTTTTACAAGGATTACTTTACTTGCAGAGAAATCATAAATAGAAACAAATATCTTCTTTAGTATTTGATCAATTGCAATAATTAATAGATAGAGAATATACATTATTTCTATTTTTAGTCCTTATTTATCGAGTAAAGCGGAAATTCCAGGAAGAATTTTCCCCTCGAGCAATTCAAGAGATGCTCCGCCGCCGGTAGAAATATGATCAATTTTATCAACTAACCCTGCTTTTTTTATAGCAGCCGCGCTATCTCCGCCACCGATAATACTAATTGCCTTACCATCAGCTAAAGCCTTAGCAATTGCAAACGTTCCTTTTGCAAATTGGTCAATTTCAAAAACACCAACTGGGCCATTCCAGATAACTGTTCCCGCTTTTTTTATAACATTAACATAGGTTTCAATCGATTTTGGTCCAATGTCTAATCCTTCCCAACCATCAGGGATAGCTTTGAAGTCAACCACCTTTGTTTTTGCATCAGCAGAAAAATCATCGGCAACTAATATATCTGTTGGTAGAAGCAATTCAACATTTTTTTCTTTTGCAAGGGACATAATTTCTTTAGCAGTTTCAATATAATCTACTTCACAAATAGATTTTCCAACATTATATCCAAGAGCTTTGTAAAATGTGTAAGACATGCCACCGCCAATTAGTAGAGTGTCTACTTTGTCGAGCATACTTTTAAGAACTTCAATTTTAGAGGAAACTTTTGATCCACCAATAATTGCTACAAAGGGTCGTTTTGGTTCACTTAATGCTTTACCAAAATAAGTAAGTTCTTTTTCGATGAGCAATCCAGCATAAGCCGGTAGAGTATGTGTTACCCCTTCAGTAGATGCGTGGGCTCTGTGAGCGGTACCAAAGGCGTCATTAACATATATATCAGCCAAAGATGCTAGTTTCTTAGCAAATTCAGGATCATTTTTTTCTTCTTCTTTGTAAAATCTAACATTTTCAAGAAGTAACACATCCCCGTTTTTCATACCATTAACTAATGTTTTTACTTTATCGCCAATGCAATCAGGTGCAAGTTTAACTTCTTGTTTCAGTATTTCAGTAAGTCGTTTAGCCACAGGAGCCATTGAAAATTCTGGAGTTGGACCATTTTTAGGTCGTCCCAAGTGAGAAACCAGAATTAGTTTTGCTCCATTTGAGATTAAATACTTTATAGAGGGTAATGTCTCTGTAATACGGGAATCATCTGTAATGGTAGTTCCGTCCAACGGTACGTTAAAGTCGGCACGCATTAGAACTTTCTTTCCTTCCAAGTCTTTTTTTTGTAAGTCTTTTATTGATTTCTTTGCCATGATGCTCCTCCTTAAAAAATAATTGCTTTAGAACTAGTATTATAGGTTATTTAGGGATATTTTCAAACAAGAAGAAAATAAAATAAAAAAGCCTCCAAACGGAGGCTTTTTTATTTAAGTTAATTAGTTATAAAACTATTTCTTAGCAGCAAGTAATGCTAGCTCTACAACTCTGTTTGAGTATCCCCATTCATTGTCGTACCAAGAAAAGACTTTCACTGTTTTACCCATAACCATTGTGCTTTGAGCATCAAAAATAGATGAAGCAGGGTTGTGAATAATATCAACTGAAACAATCGGATCTTCTGTATACTCAAGAATACCTTTCATTGGGCCATCAGCAGCTTTTTTCATAGCAGCATTAATTTGTTCTTTGGTGGCTTCTTTTTTTAGAATAACAACTAGATCAACTAAAGAACCCGTTGGAGTTGGAACACGAACGGCACAACCATCTAATTTACCTTTTAAATCAGGCAATACTTTACCAACGGCTCTGGCAGCTCCAGTAGTTGTTGGGATCATAGAGACCGCACAAGAGCGAGCTCTTCTTAGATCTGAATGAGGACCGTCTAAAATAATTTGATCGTTGGTATAAGAATGGATCGTGGTCATAAAACCAGATTCAATACCAAAAGCATCATTAAGTACTTTGGCAACAGGAGCCAAACAATTTGTTGTACAAGATGCATTTGAAATGCATACATCAGTAGCCTTAAGTTTTTCATCGTTAACACCCAGAACAATCATGTTATCGATTTCGTCTTTTGAAGGTACTGTTAAAATAACTTTTTTACATGGATATTTTGCGTTTTTCAAATGATCACCATATCCGCCTTTTGGACTTTCTTTCGATGTGAATACTCCAGTTGATTCTATTACTATATCAGGATTAGTTCCCCAAGGAATTTGTAATGGACTTCTCTCAGCACACACTTTATACGTTTTACCATTAATGATAAGATTTTGTTCATCAAAAGTTACCGTTCCATTGAACTTCCCTTGTGTTGAGTCATATTTTAATAAATGTGCTAGAGTTTTTGTATTTGTAAGATCGTTAATACCAACAACCTCTACGCCTTTTGTTTCAAGCGCAATCTTGAACACATTTCTACCAATTCTTCCAAAACCATTTATTGCTATTTTTACCATTTTTATCCTCCTTTAATATTCTTAGAATTTTAATAAAAGTTCTAAGAAATATAGCATCTATAAGTATGCTGGTCAATGTTGAAATTAGATGGATTGTATCCGTTAAAAGAAACACAATAAATTGATGCAACTATTCGCGAATTGATACGATAACTACTTCGAAAACAATATGAAAAAAGTATTTTTTTAGAATAGAAAGAGATAGTTAAGTTAATGAATAAAAAAAGTATCGCATTGCATCAAGTGGTCAAAAAGAGTGCTTCAATTGAAAAATTAAAATCCATCGGGAAATTTACTCACCTACCAGACGAACAGCTCGAATTATTAAGTCGTTTTTCAGAGGTTAGAAAGGTATTCCCACAACAGGTGATAATTGAAGAAAATGCGTTTAGTAGGCAAAGTTTTTTTCTGATAAGTGGTTCGGTTGGTTTCTATATGGGTAATGATCATTTAATTGATTTATCCAGAAAGGGCGATTTTTTTGGGGAAACCGATATGCTTTTTTATAAAAGGAGTGTAGTAACTGTTAAAGCTAAATCTCATGTAGAGATACTTGTTATTGATATTCATAAGATACTAGGGCAGCAAAATGTAAATTATCAAAGTTTGATTCATAACCTATTTATTATTATTTCTATGTTATTAACAGAAAAAAAAGAATTAGTATCAAAGATATCAGAAGGGAACATAGAAGCTGATAAATTAGAACGTATGAATTCACGACTAACTGCAAAGATTAATGCGTTAAAACTCAGTATTTCACAAAGAGATAAACAGAATAATTTTCATAAGTCACGCATAGAGGAAGATACATTAAAGATAAGAGAATATCAGAAAATGTTAAGTCAGCAAAATAACTTGGCATCACTTGGGTTAATGGTTGCTGGAATTGTTCATGATATCAATAATTTTATGTCAGCGATTATGGGGTATGCAGATTTAGCATTAGTTCAACTTGAAACCAAGACAAAATTCATTTCATCAAATGAAATTCGTCCATACATGGATGAAATACTATTAGCAAGTGAGCGAGCAATAACCCTTACAAAAAAGCTTTTATCATTTATTAGGAATGAGCCTGAACCTACGAGTATTGTGAATTTGATACCGGTTATCGATAAAGAAGTAACGTCGATCGCAAAACGATTACCTAGAAACATGAGTCTTAATTTTCATAGTCAATGCGAAACAGATTTAGTTACAGGTGATGAGGCACAAATACTGCAAATATTTCAAAATCTTTCCAACAATGCTATTTATGCAATGAAGGACACAGGTGGATGCTTATCTATAGCTATTGAAATGCTTGATGAAAAGGATCGAACGTATCTGCTTCATACTGGTGCAACAATGGACGCTACATATATAAAATTGATGGTTCAAGATGATGGAGCCGGTATTAGTAGCAAAAGCTTAGTTAATGTTTTCAAGCCTTTTTATACCACAAAACCAGCTGGAGAGGGAACGGGGTTGGGTTTATCTATTTTAAAAGGGGTCGTGAATAAAATAGGCGCTTTTATCCATGTTGAAAGCCAACTAAATATTGGGAGTACCTTTACCATTTATTTCCCTGTTCGTCCGGAATTTAATTCAAAATAATCCTAGGGAAAAAGTATTTTGCTTATTTTATAATTTTCAAAAAAATATTGAGGTCGTTCATTTCTGAAAAAAGAATGGATATATTTGTTACAGAAGGTAGTTTGTCGGTCAATTTCATAAGAGACAAATTATCTCTATAATGAATATACATTCCTCCAAGTAATTCGCTATAGGCTTTGTGTTTGTTTCCTTTGTTAATGCTACCCAAAACAAGGACGCCGTTTGGCTTTAACCGTTCCACCAAAATAAGTATTATTTTTTTTGCCATTCTATCATCGAAATAATCTAGGAGACATCCGGAGTAAATAAGGTCTTGTTTTTCTATGATGAGTTTAAGATTGTCGTTTTGTACAACATCACTTAGATTATAATCTGATAGTTTTAGAAATTTATTTTCTTTTTTTTGTAGCCGTCGACTTGTTTTTAACTGTTTTTTCACATAGGCTAACGCTGCCGGTTCGGAGTTTAAGCAAGTCAAATTTACATTTGTTAGGGCATCGCTTTCTTTTAGTAATTCTAGAATATCTACCGAGGGGCCTCCATCCAAACAGGTTATTTCCGCCTTGGGATTTTTTATAACAGTAGATGTTATTAACGTTTTAAAAAATTCTTTGCGATTACGCTTTGAGGCATTTAAGGGTATTAGCATAGAATATTGATGAATAAATTTATCATAGGTGCTTTTCCCAAGATAATGATTATCGGATACATATAAAAGCATTTGATAATCGTCGGGATAGCCGAGAGGTTTATCAAATAATCGTTTATTATAAGGAGAGCCGTCAAATAAGGCATGAAGCTGCTGTTGGAAATAAGCCTGATAAATAACCATCTGTTCTGACGGTAGTAAATGAATAATGTTCCATATAAAAAAGAAAGATGAATCAATCTCAGCCTGATACGTACTTATAGTTTTATCGACTAGCTCTTTTTTTCCCTTAAGCTTATGCCTTGATTGATCAAACGCATCAAGCTCTTTTTTAATTTTTTTTAACAATTCCTTTAATAATTTTGTTTTATATATAACTTCTCTGTTTAAATCTTTAAGTGAGAGCAACGAAAAAATATCAGAGGAAAAGAGATCCTTATCCGGTAGTAGTTTATTAAGTAATTCAGCATTTGTAGTCATCTATATCTAATATTAACATATCTAACAATTTTAGAAAAATAAAAATGGGATATTCTGAATTTGTTTGATGGAGAGTTCTGGCGTAAAATGGTTATTAAATGAATTATTTTATAGACAATTATTCGGAAAATAAATTTGAAATTGCAGGTGATGATTTCCTCCACCTAAAGGCACAGCGTAAAAGAGTTGGCGATATTCTGACGATCGTTCCAATTAAGGGTAATCATTATTTAATGGGGTCAATCGTAGAGATTACGAAACGGTCCGCTGTATTAAAAAAAGTGAATGAAATAATTAAGCCTAGGCTTTTGTCCCCAGAAATTACTCTATACCAAGCCATCGCAAAAAAGCAGAAAATGGATATTATATTACAGAAAGCAACGGAATTAGGGGTAAACACCATTATTCCGATAATAACTAAAAATATTGTACCGCAAGCCGAAAAGTCAAATATTGAGCGTTGGGCTAGGATAGTTAGGGAGGCAGCTATGCAAAGTCGAAGATTCGATATACCTGCTATAGAAACTCCTAAACGATTAAAATCAATTGAGTGGTTGAAGCCAGTTTGTTGTTTGGCTGAAAAAGGGGCGGAAACAAAATTTAGAACATTTGTTGAAAGCAATAAAGCTCCTCAAAAAATAGGTATAATAATTGGTGCAGAGGGCGGGTTTGATGATGATGAACTGGAGTTATTGAAACAAAAAGGGGTTGTTTTAGCATCTTTTGGTTCTAACATTCTCAGGACAGAAACAGCTGCAATAACTGCTATGGGTGTTCTAAGGTGGTTTTATGAGTAATCCTTTACCTGGAAAAGTTTAAAGTGCTATTATGAAAGATATGTTAAATAATATTATTGTTTATGAGGATTACTCTTACGAAAAATTTATGCCGCTGGTATATTTGCGAAGTGTATTTGAACTTCGCATGGGGATTTTGACTTTTTTAGAACGAATTAACTTTTTTTTCCCAAAAGCTAAGTATCATTTAATAACACGAGATTATTTAAAGCCGGTTTTAGTTCAGCGATATCCAAAGTATTTTGTTAATTCTCCCAATGTTGGGCTTCATGCCTTGGTTATAAGTGGTAGAACGATTATGTCAAAAAAAATGGTGGAAATGATTAAATCACTGAAAAACAGAGATTTTTTAATTGTGAGTGGAAATAAAGTACAAGCAATGGGCTTGAAAAATGAAGTATTAGCCAGTTTCTTAGTATTTGCAAAACACGTTCAGTTTAAAGATGAGGAGATTATCAATTTTCTAAAGAAACAAGATGACGTTAAAATAATTAATCAAAATGAAAAAATAGAAATAGATAGTATTTGGTCTATGATTGAGCACAATGGGGAAGTTCTAACTACAGATTTTAAGTTGCTAAATAAAGGGGGCTTATTTCTCACCGACTTAAAAACTCAAGTTGCTTTAACAAAAGAAGCCTCCATCTTTGTTGGTAAGCGAACAAAAATTGATCCTTTTGTACATTTAGATGCTTCAAAGGGGCCAGTTTACATCGGTGAGGATGTTGTAATAAAAGCGAACACGGTTATAGAAGGTCCTGTAATGATTGATGATAAAGCAACAAT
>MFRH01000024.1:11383-31916 GCA_001783275.1 Candidatus Margulisbacteria bacterium GWF2_35_9 | reverse complement strand
AGGTTGGCGGCGAAATTGAGGGAAGTATTTTCCTAGAGTACAGCAACAAACATCATACCGGTTTTGTTGGCCATTCATACATTGGCCAGTGGGTAAATTTTGGAGCACTAACAACAACAAGTGACTTAAAAAATAATTATAGTCCAATAAATCTACAAAGAGGGTTAAGTTTAACTGAAAGTAGCGGATTAAAGTTTCTTGGAAGTATTGTGGGTGATCATGTTAAATTTGGTATTGGAACATTATTAAATACAGGCACAATAGTTGGCCTTGGTTGCAATATTTTTGGTGCAGAAGGGATTGAAAATAAATGGATACCATCGTTTACTTGGGGAAATAAAGTGTCACATGAAAACTATCGATTTGATAAATTTATTCAAACAGTTGAAGTGGTTTATAACCGTAGAAAAAAGAACCTGCTGTTACCCGAGAAAAACTTGTTTGAGTATATTTATAAGTTAACTAATCAGCTAGAAAAGTCTTATTGATTTTCACTAATTAAAGAATCAATCTTTGCCAGATAGTCAGTGATGTCAATTCTGTCAGTTTTTTTTGGATTAAGTGTTAATGCCAGATTCCAGTCTTTTTTTGCCTGTTCGTAGTTACCAATCATATAATAACCTGAACCTCGTCGAATCCATGCTAATGGATTTTTTGGATCTACTTTGATGATATTATTACATTCAGAAATCGTTAGCCAATACTTAGCTTCATAGAAATAGACCAACGCCAGATTAAGTTTACGAGAAACATAATCCAATGCACCGCCGGACAATTCTTCATCTTTTGATTTGTCTTCGTCAGTTGCCATCTTTTCAAGCATTTCGTTCATCTTTTTTCTTGCTGCATCATCTTTCTTTTGAATAATGTACTCCATTTCATCCGCAGCCGTAGGATTATCATCAACGAAACTTTTTAATGATTTTAAAAGCATTTTCTGCTCCTCAAGGGCATCAACTTCGGCGTTAGCTTTTGGAGTTTCACAAAGAACTAGGTTGATTAACAGCATAATTGATAGGATTGATAGAATTATTTTTTTCATTATTTTTTCCCTTCATTAGATGATTTATTGTTTATTTGTTCAAGCAAGTTTAATAGATTCAAGCTTGTTGGAAATCTTTTTAATAACTCGTTAGCTTCTTCCTTCGCTTTGCCTAATTGGCCATCAGTAATCATTTTTTTGATATCTTTATACTTTGGCCAAATAGCTTTTTCAGTATTAATATCAAGATTTAATTTGCCGCTTAATTGCTCTAGTTTTTTAAGTTTATTAAGTTTAGCAATAACGTCACTGTCATTTGGATTTAAAATGAATGCTTTTTTCATATCATCTAAGGCAAGAAGGAAGAATCCTTCTTGGTATTTCTCAACCCCAAAACTATACCAATCAGTGGCAGAATTTTTCTGAAACTGATTGATCATTTGTCCGATACCAATATTAATTGAAAATCGATTTGTTGCGCCTAAGTCATCATTTGAGTATGCATAGTCAAAACGAACACCATTGAACTCACAGCTAACACCAAAGTTTGTAGATTCATAGTTTAATCCACCTCGAACGGTTAACAGAGGATGTATCATATACTCCATTCCAAGAAACCAGTTATTAAGATCATTCTCTATATCATAGGCGAGAGTGAATCCTTTTCCTTTGTAAGCAATGCCGCCTCGCATTAGTGGTTTAAACTTGTCGGCAGAATTACTATCAAGTTGAAAATCTAGTAAGTTTTGAATAGTAGCACCAAGGGATAGAAATGAGAGTGGTCTATACAAAAAACCTAAATCGCCAAGTATTCGAGAGTCTTCACTCGTGTATAATTTTCTGGTGACATATTTTAGTGATGCACCCATAGATAAATTTGGTATAAAGAGTGCTTGAGCATAGGATAGACAGATAGCAGATTTTTCGTCCGTAACAGTGCCTCTTTGAATATTATATTCATCTCTTAGCTCCATTGGGTTTGAAACAAGCTGAGTGTAAGAGAGCCCAATGTGGTTATCAATCATTGGATAAACAAGATTGAAGTTCGTTAATTGATATTGTCCATATAAGTCCGTTTGAAAGAAAGATCCTTCAATATTTGGTACTTGTATCATCCCAGCTGGATTAATATGTGTTGAAGATGAATCATTTGCAACGGCTACAAAGGCTCTACCCATTCCAATACTTCGAGCACTTGTCCCGAAACTTAGGAAAGATCCTGGTTGACCACCATACATACTAAAAGATGTTTGTAGTAACAAACAACTTAAGAGTAAAAAATATAATTTGTTTTTTCGATGTTTCATTATTCCCCCAAATAATGCTGTATGCTTCTGTTATTCCCGCCCCACATTATTTTAAACATTTATTCTATTTATCCCAGTAATATTAAGGGATCTAGATTAAACATGTTTATTTATATATTGAGTATTCCCTACCAGATAAACTTTTAAACATAATTATTAAAATTTTGAATAATAGATTGAATTTAGTTTGGAGTGTGATTTAAAAAAGGTAGCAACGACAGTCTGTTTAGACTAAGAATTTTCTAGTAGAAGATCAAATTCTTTTCCAGAAAGAACCTCTTTTTCAAGAAGAATTTTTGCTATTTTCTCAAGTTTTGTTTTATTTGTTTTAATAATTTCTAATGCTTTTGCATAACACTCATTAATAATTTTACTAATTTCATCGTCTATTAATTTAGCTGTTTCATTGCTGTAATCTTGGGTATGATCTTGAATATCACGTCCAAGAAAAACATTCCCCTGTTTTTTACCAAACGTACGTGTTCCAAGAGAGCTCATTCCATATTCGCAAACCATTTGGTGTGCTGTTTGTGTTGCGCGTTTAATATCGTTTGAGGCACCGGTTGTAATGTCATTAAAAAAGACTTCTTCTGCACTTCTTCCACCCATTAAAATAATTATTTCATTAACTATTTCATTTCGTGGTAATAGGAATTTATCTCTGTCAGGAAGCTGCAATGTATACCCAAGTGCTAATCCTCTAGGAAGAATGGATATTTTATGAACTGGGTCAGTATTTTTTAAGTATTTAGCTACAACAGCATGTCCAAGTTCGTGGAAGGCTATCGTTCGTTTTTCCTCTTCAGACATCACTTTGCTTTTCTTTTCCGGGCCGGCAATGATTCGATCAATAGATTCTTCAAGTTCTTTCATTCCGATTGTTTTTTTGTTGAATCTTGCAGCTAAAAGGGCTCCTTCATTTACAAGATTTGCTAAATCCGCACCAGTAAATCCGGCAGTTCGCTTAGCAATTACTTCCATATCGACAGTACGAGCAAGTTTTTTATTCTGCTTATGAATATTTAAAATATCTAAGCGCCCTACAATATCTGGCTTATCAATAACGATTTGCCGATCGAAACGACCTGGGCGGAGAAGCGCTTTATCAAGAATATCAGGGCGATTTGTTGCGGCAATTACAATAACGGATGCTTTATCATCAAATCCGTCTAATTCAACTAGTAATTGATTAAGGGTTTGTTCTCTTTCATCATGTCCTCCACCAATGCCTCCACCGCGATGACGGCCAACGGCATCCATTTCATCAATAAAAATTATGGAAGGCTGGCATTTTTTTGCTTGTTGAAATAAATCCCGAACTCGACTGGCTCCAACACCAACAAACATTTCAACAAATTCAGAAGCACTTAAGTTAAAAAACGAAACATCTGCCTCTCCTGCGATGCCTTTAGCAAGCAATGTTTTACCTGTTCCTGGAGGACCCATCAAGAGAACACCTCTTGGTATTTTTGCTCCGATTTTTATGAACTTATCAGGATCTTTTAAAAAGTCTACTATTTCCTGTAATTCTTCAACGGCTTCTTTAATACCCCCAATATCCTTAAATGTAATTTTTTTATTATCTTCTTTCCTAACAGGTTTAGCTCTACTTTTACCGAAGGATATAGCTTGGTTGTTAACGCCCTGTGCTTGTCTAAAAATAAAGAACCATATGCCGATAATTAATGCAAAAGGTAAAATTTGAATTAATATATTAATCAATAAACTTCTATCTTCATTCCGAATATTTATTTTTACACCTGCATTCTGGAGATTTTCAATTAATCCAGGATAACTAATGATATTACTTTGAAACGTCGTTCCGTCTGATAATTTTCCAGTAGCTGATGCATTAGTATTATTAATGGTTATTTCAGTCATTCTTTTTGCTTCAATTAAATTAATCATGTCGGAAAAAGCAATTTGATTTGTTGTTTTAGAGCTATTTCTTAAAGAAGGGACTATAGATAGAACAAAAAGAAAAATAATAGCGGCTAGAAAGAAATTTCTAAAATTAAAATTCTTTTTTAAATCAAAAGGACTTTTATCCTTTTTTTCATCGGGGTTATTCGGTTGATCATCTTTTTGATCTTCTTTATTTTCTGGTTTATTTTCAGTCTTTTTTGTCATTTTTTTCAATTAAATCCTTCCCATCGATTTCAACGAGATTTACCTTTATAATATCCTCAGGGGTTGTTTCCATTATTGTTCCTATGTAATCAGCACATATTGGTAATTCTCTATGGCCTCTATCTATAAGCGCTGCAAACTTAATCTTACTGGGTCTACCATAATCGAGAACATGATCAATAGCTGCTCTAACCGAGCGTCCGTGAAAGAGTACATCATCGACAAGTATTACTATTTTGTTTTCAATACTTGTTGGAATAAGCGTTTCTTTAAGTTTAATCACATTATTTTTTGATTCGAGATCATCCCGATACAGCGTTATATCAAGTTTTCCAACTGGAGGATTAAATCCAGATATTTTACCAATTTGAGCTGATAATCGAATTGCAAGTGGATATCCACGAGTTACAATTCCAATCAGAATAATCTGTTCAAGATCTGAAACATCTTTAACAATGTTTTCTGCAATTGTTTTTATTAGGTCATCAATAAGTAAGTTTACTTTTACCATGTTAAAAGGAGTATATCATATGGCGAAGCAAAATAAAAATACGTACTTAGATGATTCCTTTCGTGGACGGAATATTCTTTTCCCTTTTATCAAGTTGAACGGCTTGGTTTAGGGCTTTTGCAAATCCCTTAAAAATTGACTCTATAATATGATGAGTGTTGTCACCAGCCAAAAGTTTAATATGCAAAGTAATTCCAGCATTAATAACAAAGGCAGAAAAAAATTCTTTTATTAATGACGAATCAAAATTTTGTAGAGGGTTTTGATATTTGACATCAAAATTTAAATAGGGACGATTACTGATATCTAAACTGATTAATGCCAAAGATTCATCCATTGGAAGGAGATAAAAGCCATATCGGAAAATACCTTTTTTATCGCCAATTGCTTTTTTGAAGACTGTTCCCATAACAATTCCTAAATCCTCAATGGTGTGGTGGTCATCAACTGCAATATCGCCACTTGCTTTTACTGTTAAATCGAAAAAACCGTGTTTTGAGAATAATTCCAGCATATGATTCATAAAGGCATTGGACGTGTCAATTTGATGTGCCCCAGTTCCATCTAAATTCCATTCTACAGAAACATTAGTTTCGTTTGTTTTTCTTCTATCACTTGCTTTTCTCATTATATTGCTCCTTTCAAGCGTTTATTTCAAAATAGTGACTCTTGGATTATCGTATTGTCCTCTTTGTGATGTTTAATATTTAAATGTTTATAGGCATTAGCAGTGGCTATTCTTCCTCTTGGCGTTCGTTCAATAAGCCCCAGTTGCAATAAATAGGGTTCAACGACATCTTCGATGGTGTTGGCATCTTCAGAAGTAGATGCTGCAAGAGTGTCAAGACCAACCGGTCCACCGTTAAATTTATTAATAATTGTCATCAATAGCTTTTTATCGTGGTCATCTAGTCCAAGATTATCGACGCCGAGGGCATCTAGAGTTTCGTCCACAATCGATTTTGTTATACTGTCTGATTTATGAATTTGGGCCCAATCTCGCACACGTTTTAGTAGCCTGAGTGTTATTCTGGGTGTTCCGCGACTTCTTCTGGCAAGTTCTATTCCTGCGTCTTTATCGATAGAGGTATTTAATGTCGTAGCAGAATGAGTTAAGATTTCAAGTAGTTCATTGTTTGAGTAAAATGCTAGTTTCGCAACAAATCCAAAGCGATCTCTAAGTGGTGATGAAAGCATCCCAGCTTTTGTTGTGGCTCCGATTAACGTGAAATGAGGAATATCGAGCCTGATAGACCTTGCTGAAGGGCCTTTTCCAATAATTATATCTAACTTGAAGTCTTCCATTGCAGGATACAAAACTTCTTCGACGCTTTTACTTAATCGATGAATTTCATCAATAAATAAAATGTCATGTTCCTGAAGATTGGTTAGAATTGCTGCTAAGTCCCCTGGTCTTTCAATGGCAGGTCCAGAAGTTGTTTTAACATGTACGCCCATTTCATTGGCAATTATGTTGGCAAGAGTTGTTTTCCCAAGGCCCGGTGGTCCGTAGAATAAGATATGATCAATGGTTTCGTTCCTTTCGGAGGCGGCTTGAATTAGAATAGAAAGATTTTTCTTAATCTTCTCTTGTCCGATATATTGGCTGAACGTCCGAGGTCGCAAAGATGTTTCGAGTAGAGGCTCTTTAAATTCTGGTTCAATAAAGGTGTTTCTTTCCATATATAGCTTATTTTAACATAGAAGAGGTAGATTACTAATTAAAAATGTTTTCAGCCATGTAGGAACTTCTAACTAAGGGGCCAGCAATAACCTTAATTCCAAAATCTCGACCAGCTTGTTCATATTCAAGATATTCTTCAGGACTTACAAATCGTTTTATTTCTGCTAAGGATTTATTGGGTTGCAAGTATTGTCCAATGGTAAGAGAATCAATCTCCTTTTTACGCAAAAGTTCAATTAATTCGAGTATCTCTTTTTTCGTTTCACCCAGTCCTACCATTATTCCTGTCTTTATATGTATATTTGCATAATGACGTTTTACATAATCAAGTATTTCAAGGGATTTGTCAAAATTTCCCATGGGTCTGTAGGTGCTAAATATTCTGGGAGCCAGTTCTAGGTTATGATTAAATACAAAGGGATTTTCGTTACAGACTAAATTGATGGAGTCATAGTTATACTTGAAGTCAGGCACTAGAACTTCAATCTTAATTGTTGGATTGTATGTTCGTATCGCTTTCATCACGGAAACAAAAACAGAAGCGCCACCATCCTTTAAATCATCACGTGTTACTGAAGTAAGAACTACATATTTGAGTCCAAAATGTTTGATGGTTTCAATGATTGCTTCTCTTTCATCGATAGGTGATGATTCCGGTTTGCCTTTTGCAATATTACAAAATCCGCAGTTTCTGGTGCATATATTGCCTAGGAGAAGAAAGGTGACGGTTTTTTTTGAAAAACATTCTCCTCTATTCGGACATTTTGCTTCGACACAGACCGTATTCACTGGCATAGGCAAGGAGTTCGCGTCATAACTCTTCTTTCTAACGCTGTTAATTAGAAACTTGGGATATTTCATTTGCCTCTCTCCTGTCGCGAGGCGACATCCTCTCTCCACTTGTGGAGAAAGGATATGAGGTTAATCAAGTGCGGCATGAAATGCTACCTTTAGTAATTCGCAGTAGGATGGGTGGGCGTAAATAGTATTTGCAAGATCTTCGATATTTAGTTTCTGATCAATTGCTAAAATGCAAATAGGCAATAAATCCTCCCCATTTACTCCGAAAATATGGCAACCTAAAAGTGTTTTATTCTCTGTAATTAGTTTTATCCAACCTTCAGTATTTTCTTCAGCCTGAGCTTTACCAGATAGTCCATAAGGAATTTTCGTCACCTTGTAATGACTTTTTGCTTCTTTTTCAGTAATACCAACAGACGATAAAGATGGGTTGATGTAAATGACAGAAGGAATCGATTTTTTATTAGGTATTGTTTCATCCATGATATATTGGATGAGTTGATCTGCTTGATTGCTTGCTGAATGTGCTAGCAAGGATTTTCCGTTAATGTCGCCAATAGCGAAGATATTTTTGAAAGTCGTTTGATAACAATCATTTGTTTCAACAAAACCTTTTGTAGTTAATTTTAGGTCAATGGAATGGGCTGGAATATTCGCCTTTCGACCAGTGGCAATAACCATGATCTCGTTATTTATGTTAGTGCCGTCAGAAAGGATTATAGATAAATCATCACCAATCTCAGTAATTTGAATTCCTTCGTGAAATTTTACTTTTTTTCGTTTTAATAATTTTCTGGCTTCTTGGATCAATTCAGCATCAGTATTTGATAATATAGATGGTGCGAGTTCGATTACATCTACTGAAATTCCAAAGGATGAGAAAAAGAATGCAAACTCAATACCGATAACTCCTCCACCAATAATCGTAACGCTGGGAGGGAAAGCCTCTAGCGTAAAAATGGTCTCGTTAGTATAAACCCTTGGATTAGACATTAGGTGATGAAAAGAGGGGGGAATAAAGGGTGCTGATCCAGATGCTAGGATTAGTTTGTCAAAACAAAAATTGTTTCCTGAAAGCGTTGTAATAGTGACAGAATCGAAGTATGAGACGGACTCATTTATAACATTAATATTTTGGGCTTTTAAATTGTTTTCCATGGCACGTTGAGACCGAGATATTATGCGTTTGGTTGAGGCGTTTATAGCGGATAAGTTTAGCGAGTCTATTAACGCAGTCTCCATTTGAAATTTCTGAAGCATTTGATATTGTTTCGCTTTATATAAATAGGCTTTAGTGGGGATACATCCGACATTCAGACATGTGCCACCGATGTATTTATCCTCAAAGATGATGACAGACAATCCAGTTTTAGAGGCAGCAATAGCTGCGTCGTAACCGGCAGTACCGCATCCGATAATGGCAATATCGTATTTTGTTGTCATGAGTCTATTATATTATAGATGCCTACTTAGTAACATAAGTTTTTGTCGGTGAGTTGCAATATAAACAAACACGATACGATAAATTAATATATGTTCAAAAATAAAATAATTAGTTCAATTTATATTACAAATACCTTTAAACTTTTTGTTGGCGGAAATGAGATTAAAGTATTCGCAATATTTTCTGAAGCAAAAGATATCAATACTTTAATTCATAGCGTAGAAGTAATTGATGACACAGTCGTTGTTTATTGTAATAAAGATGAGTTTTCGGATGTATTCAAAGAAATATCAAAGATTGTCACAGAAACATCGGATTACTTTAAAAATGAATATCTGCTAGCAAATTATATTAATCATTCGTTATTTAAGGTTCGGACAAAAGGGATACAGAAACAAGTAAATGATTTAATTAAAAATTCTATTAAGTTAAACAACTTGAATCATTTAACGACACATAGAAGACGAGGGGGTGGGGAGCCATCTTCAAATATTAGAGGTTCAAGAACACGGATATCCTTTCTCATTAGACAGCCAGTATCATTTTCAGATGAATTGGGTTTACCGGCTTCTTCACAATTTGAAATGAGCACAAAAAGAAATTCTATAATATTCTTTCTACATGCTATACCCAAAGATTATCAAGATATTAGTAAGGGGTTTAAAAATATTGGAATAAAATTTAGACATTATAAATCGATTGAGTTTCCACGCGTACAAAATTTGGAATTATTGAAATATATGGGAAATATACTGGAATACCCTTCTAAAAACATTCAATTCAATCGATTAATAAAAAACGGAGAAATTGAGCCATTTATTCATAATCTTTTAAGGTTTTTTGATGAATTAATTGAAGAATCTTATTAGTTCCCATTAGAAGTATCCTGATCTGGTTCAAGGTTTAAATAGTTATATTTAAGTTTAATGTCACATAAAATTTTGTGGAATTGATCTTTATCCAAAGGAATGGAATTGATTATATCGGTTTTTAATTTAGATAATATTTCTTTGTTAGCACTTAAGTTGTCAATAATCCCAAGTATTTCAGCTATTTGTGTTTCATGTTTATCAGAATGGTTCAACTTATGAATACCCGGGCTTAGGGATGTTTGAAGCAGCAGATCAGAGTTACTTCCTGTATAATTATTGGGATTTAACCAGGAAAACATAATGTTACCTGCAACAAGTGGCTCAATCGGGTTTTGAATTCCATGAGATGGATTGTATAAGCCACCTAAAAAGGTAAAACTGCTTAAATGATAGAGTTTTGACAAACTTCCTTGTTCAGCTCCCCAGATGAGGGCAGGTTTGCCATCCGGTTTAACAGAATTTTCATCAACAATATGAATATTAGTTGATTCATTAATACCTTCAAGCATAAAATTTTTTAAATTGGAGTCCTCCACTGAATTTGGAACCATTAGAATTTGATATCCTTTATTGATGAGTTCTTGTGCTAATCGTCGATAAAAATCATTTTCTACTGGATTATTGCTTTGAAGGTTGCCGAATATTACAAGTTTTTCAGCGAGATCGATCCCATATTTTATTTTTAAATTTAATAATTCTTGATCGGTATGTTGAGTAATTATTGATTGTTTAAATAATGATATTGGCAATCGTAGTTCTATGGTTTTGTTTTTTGTTTCTGTATGGAACATAGGCTTTTCATCGTTAAATGTGATTATCATTTTCGATCCGGATGCTAGTTGTGTTTTATTAGGAAGTTTAATAAGGTTTAAATTATCAAATAAGGCTTTGTTTTGTTTGATAAATTCTTTTGTAGCCCCTGTTTCTATAGCCATTCTGTAGCATAAATCAGAATTTGGAAAGTAACTTTTTAGGAGCTTAGCTAGTGTAATAAGCTTATATAATATTGCTTTATTTTGAACAATTATTTGGATAGAGGAAGGCTCGTAATATTTTTTTATTTTTTGAGAAATACTTTTCCTGTTCATAAACCTCAACCCCTTGATAAATATATCGAAAGATATATCAAAACATTTCACATATTTCACAAATAAAGAATTTCAATAAAGTCTGAAATGATATCTTAAAACCCCTCTTGTAAACGATGATAGCCATCTCCCCTTACCTCGATAGGGCTCTGGATAAATTCAGGGAGAAAAATAGTTGAATATATTCATAAGAGCGTTGTATAAGGAAGAGAAATGAACTAGGCATCCGAACTCGTAAGAGTGAGGATAAAACATGAAGAGGCAGGGCGACTTAATCCTTAATTATCCTATGTAATAGACTAAGCATATAAAATAATAAAAATTCTGATATAATTATGAGGGTTTTATCACCATTGAAAGGTAATTTATGATCAAAGGGTTCACGCAATATTTTATAAAAACTTTTGGTAAAATTAGACCAGAAGGGATACTCTTATCAAGTTTTATCTTATTAATAATTGTGGGTACTATTTTATTATGGCTACCTTTTTGTCATTCGGGTAAAGTTGGTTTTTCAGAAGCATTATTTACATCAGTCTCGGCTGTCTGTGTTACGGGGCTAACGGTTGTTGATACCCGTTTAGATTTTACCTTTTTTGGACAAGTGGTCATTCTTATTCTTATTCAGCTTGGTGGATTAGGTGTCATGACCTTTGCGGCATTGACTTTTGAATTACTCGGGAAACGATTATCGTTAGCCGGACAGTCTGCCATGACAAATTCATTAGTTCATGAAGAATTATTGCAAGGATTTCGACGTTATTTTCGTAAAATATTGTTATTGCTTTTTAGTATTGAATTAATTGGCGCAATTGCATTGTTTGTTAGCATGATGCCGTCGCAAGACATTCTATATTCTATGTACTCTGCGATATTCCATTCCGTTTCAGCCTTCTGTAATGCGGGTTTTTCTATCTATACTGACAACTTGACAGGATTTAGTCAGAACTATTTGTTTATTGGAATAATTGCAATTCTTATCATAATTGGCGGGATTGGACATCCGGTAATTTTTGATTTAGTCAAAGTTTTTAAAGTTTACAAAAAGGCAAGAAAGCCTTTTTTTTCCCTTTTAACGATTCATACTAGAATTACAGTTGGCATGACATTGTTTTTGCTTGTTTTTGGATCAATTATTCTTGCTGTTACAAATATTGCTAATAACAGTTTTGATTTATCCTCTGCAATATTTCAGTCAGTTTCAGCTCGAACTGCCGGATTTAATACTATCATAATTGGTCAATTGCCTCTGTCTTCGCTTCTTGTCTTAGTTGTCCTTATGTTTATTGGCGGTTCGCCCGGTTCTTCTGCAGGCGGAGTTAAAACAACGACCTTTGCAATTTGGATTACTCAAATATTTAGTTGGCTTAAAGGCAATAAATCGGTCATAATTCAAGATCGATATATTCCAAAAACCTTAGTGCGTCGTTCAACTACAATCATTAGCCTTGCGATACTATTAAATATTATTGGAATATTTGTATTGTCTATTACGGAACCGGGAATTAGTTTGAATGAGATTTTATTTGAACAGGTTTCGGCTTTTGGTACGGTTGGATTATCAACAGGACTTACTCCACAACTCAGCGAATGGGGTCGAATCTGGATAATTGTGACAATGTTTATTGGAAGAACCGGGTCGCTGACGGCAGTTATTTTTTTATTGCGTAAAAACCATATTGATGTAAAATATCCGGAAGGAAAGGTGATGATCGGATGAAAAATGAAAGAAAACAGATTTGTATCGTGGGTCTTGGTTTTTTTGGTTCAGGTCTTGCAAGATTCCTTTCAAAAAACGCTGATGTATTAGCCATAGATAGTGATATTAGCAGAATAAATGCAATTACAGAAGACGTTCAAAGAGCCTTGTGTTTGGATGTTAGAGATTTTCAGTCACTTTCTTCTGTTGTGTCGGATAAATTTGATGAAGCGATTATCAGTATTGGTGAAGAATTGGAGTCAAGCATTCTGTGTACCCTTTACTTTAAGAGGATTGGAATTCCTGTTATTCGGACAAAAGCAAGTAGTCAAGAACATGGCGAGATACTAAGGTCAATCGGAGCAACGCATGTTATTTTCCCGGAATTAGAGACGGCCGAACGTCTTTCAATCCGGATTATCAATCCAAACTTGTTAGATTTTGTCCCTCTTGCTCATGGTTATGCGGTAGTCGATTTTGTAGCTCCGGTACAATTTTGTAACCATAACCTTGGAAGTCTTCATATTCGAAACGCTTATGGGGTATTTGTAATGGCAATAAAAAAAGTTAGGGATGATGAATTTATTTTTCTTCCCGGACCGGAGTATACAATTTTAGCCGAGGATATTCTAATTGTTATTGGAAAACAACAGGATATCGAACACCTTCGCAATAAAACAAATAGCGTTAAGGGCTAGCAAGCAGTAAACCGAACAGTAAAAAAGGATAAGTAAACAATGGGATTAACGTTTCTAATTATATTTTTAATAATAATGATGCTAATTACTGTAATTCCTCGTTTTCTTAATAAAATTCATATCCCAACGGTTACAGCAATTGTTTTGATTGGTATTGTTATTGGTCCAAACATGTTAAATATTATCCGAGCGATAAATCTTTTTATCGGTCGAGGATACCCCACTTATCAAATATATCTTGTTATTGAAACGTTTGGGTTAATCGGTCTTGTTTTCTTAATGTCTCTTGCAGGGCTGGAATCTAATCTTAAAAACATCAGTCGTGCGATTAAACCTACCATTTTGTTGAGTTTAAGCACCTTTCTGATTCCTGCTGGGGTTGGTTTTTTAGTTTATAAATTTTTTAGACCGGAGGATTTTATCGGTCAATTATTTTATGCTTCTCTGTTTGCATCTCATTCTGTCGGGATTGTTTTTCCGATGTTAAAAGAGCTAAAAATCATGAAAACTAAATTTGGGACTGCAATTTTATCGGCAACTATGTTTACTGATATTGGATCCTTAATTTTAGTTGCTATTTGTGTCCAATATACCCGACATACTTCATATAATGTTGCCCACTCGATATCTATTTTTGATAAACTGGATATTACAACAATCGGAAATTTCTTTATTCCTATTTTTTTGTTAGTTGTTGTTTCATACATTGTGTTAACTCTTTTAGTAATACCCATCACCGGAAAGTATATTTTTAAACAAATTCATCCTCAAGATAATTCGCGTCTAACATTTTTTCTGATTACAGTATTTTTGGTGATATTAGTGGGAGAATTTATCGGAATAAATATTATTGTTGGAGCTTTTATTGCCGGGGTTGCTTTATCAAGCGTTAAAGCTTTTTATGTAGAAGACAAATTGCTTTTTAAAAAAATAGAGGGAGCAGGTTATGGTTTTTTTATTCCCTATTTATTTTTAACCATTGGGATGAAAACGGATATTACTGTTTTAGCAGATTCGGTAGAAAATATATATATTGTTGTTTTTACAGTTTTGGGATTAATTATCAGTAAGGTTTTTTCAGGTTGGATTGCAATGCGGTTAGCCGGTTATTCAAATACTAAAGCAATTATTGCCGGAATAATGACTACCCCACAGCTTGATGCAACCCTTGCGGCGGCAACAGTTGGTATTACCATAGGGATTATGCCTGAAAATTTCTTTAATTCGATTGTCATCCTTGCAATTATTACTTCTATCATTATGCCAACTATTTTAAAAATTTATATTAAAAAATTTAAAATCAACTTTGAAGATAAAGAAGATTATTTAGAAGATGCCATTGATGATTACAACATTGAGAGATTATAAATAAAAAATTAAGAAGGATTATAAGAGTATAATCCAGTGTTATTGGCATTTTTTGCCACCTTATTTGCTTTGGGAATTACTGCACTTGGTTCATTAATGGTTTTCTTCTTTAAAAAGATTAATAAAAAGATATTAACAGCTAAGCTTGGGTTTGCGGCAGGAGCCATGATCTTTGTTGTCGTTGAAGAAATTATTCCGGAAGCACAAACAGTAAACGAAACGGATTTATCAACAATTGGAGTTATGGTGGGATTTGCAGTTATGATGTTGTTGGAGGTAGCATTAGGGAAAATTATTTAAACAGCCCACTGAGCATAGCGCCTATGAAGAGACCGTAGAGGGTGCTGATGTAGGGATTACTGGTGATGGGGCAGGTTCCGTTTGTGCAGCCGATAAATTTATAGTAAGCAAATCCTAAAATACCACCGGCAAGTGTCCATACGATTTTAATTAACATAGTTTCTCCTTGAAATAGGCTTATAAATATGCTATTATATGAATATATATATAAACATATGTTCTGTCAAGCGAAAAGGAGAAAGTGATGAAAAAAAAATCAGTTTATGGGATTGTTATTTTGGTTACACTATTAAGTCTGGCGGCTTGTGTTGATAATAAACCTGTTTATAATAACCAAAAATCAAGTACAGGTATTCAAGAAGGGAAAATTAATCTAACAGCAAAAGAAGCCAATAGTTTAATACAAGCAAATTTACTAAATCCAGAATTTATCATTGTCGATATTCGTACTCCTAAAGAATATGTAGATGGTCATATTGCAAAAGCAATCAATATAGATTTTTATGATAAAGATTTTATTAGGAATTTACAGAATCTAGACAAGGAAAAAACCTATTTTTTTTATTGTCGATCTGGTAATAGAACCGGGCAAGCAACTAGTATCTTCAAGACGTTGAATCTAAATAGATATTATATACTGACCAGTGGAATTAACGACTGGTATTCAAATAATTTTACTGTAGTCAGATAAGTTGCTTTTACTTGTGTCGCATATGTGGGAATAGCAGCACATCCCTTATAGATGGCGAATTTGTTAGAAGCATGACCACTCGGTCTATACCAATTCCAAGGCCACCTGTTGGGGGCATGCCATATTCAAGTGACTCTATAAAATCGGAATCCATCATGTGGGCTTCTTCATCGCCAGCTTCCCGTTGTACTAACTGTTCCTCAAAACGTTCCCTCTGATCAATGGGGTCGTTCAGCTCGGAGTAAGCATTTGCAATTTCAAGAGTATTTACTATCAGTTCAAACCGTTCAACTAGGGCTGGGTTATCACGATGTTTTTTTGCAAGTGGTGATGTTTCCAATGGATAGTCGGTGATGAATGTGGGTTGAATAATGTTATGTTCAACCATTTTATCGTAAACAAGATTGATTAATTGTCCCTTTGTTGTAAGTGTTTCATCCACTGAAATTTTCTTACTCTTAAGTTCTTTTTTGAGAGAGTCAAAATCGTGTTTATTAATATTTACACCTGAATATTTTTCAATCACTTCAGCCATGGTCATTCTGGCAAATGGAGGTTTAAAGTCTAAAACCACGTCACCGTATTGAACCTTTTCACTACCGGTTAATTCCTTAGCAAGTGAGCCAAGTAGATTTTCTGTTAGGCTCATCATGTCCTTGTAGTCTGCATAAGCTTGATAAAGCTCCAAAAGGGTATATTCTGGGTTATGTTTGTAGGAGATACCTTCATTTCTAAACACTCGTCCAATTTCAAATACTTTATCAAAACCACCCACTATCAGTCTTTTTAAATGTAGCTCCAGCGCAATTCGAAGATAAAACTTCATATCCAAAGCGTTGTGATGGGTAATAAACGGTTTAGCGTTGGCTCCTCCGGCAATGGAGTGTAATACCGGAGTTTCGACTTCCATAAACTCCTGATTTTCAAGGTATTTACGGATAGAAGAAATGATCTGGCTACGTTTTCTGAATACATTTTTGATTTCAGGATTACTGATTAGGTCTAAATATCGTTTTCGGTATCGCAACTCTTTATCCTGTAAACCATGAAATTTTTCTGGTAATGGATTTAACGCTTTGGATAATAAAATAAATGATGATATTTTGATTGTTAGTTCTCCGGTGTTAGTAATAAAAGGGACACCGCTGACGCCGATAATGTCTCCCAAATCAAGCATGGAGTAAATTTCGTAAGATTCATCTCCAAGTACGTCTTTTCTTGCGTAAATTTGCATTGTATCGGTACTATCAGCAATATTAGCGAAAGATGCTTTGCCGTGACCGCGTTTGGCTATAATTCGCCCAGCTGTAATCACTATTTCTTCTGTGGGTGCTTCTTTTGTGACTGTTGCGAAGGTATTCTTTATACCGGATAAGGATATTTCTTTTTTATAAATATGAGGATAGGGATTAATGTTGTTGTCGATCAGTTTTTGTCGTTTTTCTCGCCGGACCGCAAACTCGTCTTCTATAGTTTCTTCAGGTATTTCTATTATTTGATCTTTTGACATGATTTATCCTTTATCCGTTTAATGAGCTTAATTATACAGATAAAACATCATTTATAAAAGTATTAGTTATGATTGTATTAGCTTAAATTAAACTTAGAAACTTGTTTTTTTGTATCCTCTATCATGCCCGCAAGATCAGTTGTGATAGCAGTTATTTCTTCAGATGCAGAGGCGTTATTTTCAGCAATTTCATTTAATTTATTTACGTTGTTTGAAATATCCTTCATTGTTTTATTCTGTGAGGAAATAGAATCGTATACTTTTGTTAACATGTTTTTGGATTGATCAGATGCTTCAGCTATTTTATACATATCTTGATGAACAGCATCTGAAGCCGAAACTGCTTTGTTCACGCCTTTAACGGTTTCATCTATCAACTTAGTGATTTCTTCTACACTATGCGCGGATCCTTCGGCTAATTTGCGAACTTCTTCAGCAACAACAGCAAACCCTTTTCCATGTTCTCCAGCTCTTGCTGCTTCAATAGCTGCATTCAATGATAATAGGTTTGTTTGGCTTGAAATACTTCCAATTACTTCAGTGATTTTGTTAATTTTTTCACTGCTTATCGAAACCGATTTGATTAGTTCCATCATTTCCAACATTTTTTGTTGACCACTTTTAACAATTTCTATTGATTTTACAGCATTGGACATAGCTCGTTCGGTTTCTTGACCAACAATAATTGCTGTTTTGTTAGTATCTTCGATAGCGTCTGCAATATTGGATATAGATTCAACCTGAATATTTGAGCCTGATGCTACTTGATTAACTGCTTGGCTGGTTTGTTGTGCGGAGTTAGAAATGTTAGAGGTGCTAGTACTTAACACTGTAATCGTTTCATTGATAGAGTGGATCGATGCATTTATACATTCTTTTAATGAGTTCATTTCTCCTTGTGCGTTGGATTGTACACGTTTTGATAAATCATTATCTGCTACAGCATGCATGACGGAATTGATGTCTTCAATAATTACTTCAATATCGTTCATCGATGTATTTATTTTTTCTTTCAGTTCATTAAAGCGTCCTTCTAACTTACCTGTAATTCTCTGATCAAACTTACCAAGAACCATTGCATCCATGATATTTATAATACTTTGAAAACTGGAATCAAGAATAGTAACAGTATTATTTATGTATCCTTGAAGCGATTTCAAATCTCCATTTAACTCAGCTTCAACAACGCTACTAAAATCTCCATTACTTACTGCTTCCATGATGGAATTTATGCTTTGAATGGCGGATTGTATATTTATTATTAGATTATTTAATGCCTTGGCTATTTGGCCAATCTCATCAGTTGACTGGACATTAACACGCTTTGAAAAATCGCTAGTGTTGGATAAATCTTGCATAAAATGTGTCAATAATCGAATGGGGTTTAGGATGCTTTTTGATATAAACAGGGTGATGATTGTTGAGACAAGTATGGATATGCCTAAAAGAACAACAAATATACGAATAAAGTTTAAGAAGCCTTTATTAATGCTGTCGTAAGACTTCTTGATCTTATCTTGTTCAAAGTTCATAAAATTTTCAAATCGTTTATCCAAGGATTGAAAATATTCGTCAGACTGAGAGGCATACATAGCAGCAGTAGCAGTATCTATTCCAACAAGATCTAATGTATCCATTACGCTTGATTCATATGATTTAAATTCGTTTATGATATTAGTAAAAATGTCTTTTTCAGTGTTTGAAAGATTATTTGTTTTATATAGGTTTTCATTGCTAATAGTTATATTTTTTAAAGTTGATGTAATCTCTGCTAAGATTTTATCGATTTCGTCTTGAGGATAATTAGCATTTACCCAATTGAGAGTTCTTGCTAAAAGAATATAAGAGTGTGAAATGTTCTTTTGTATCTTCTGCGCTTTTTGATACATTTTAAAGTTGTTATTGTATAGAATACTTACTGATTTGCTTTGGATTTTTAAAATATTTAGTGAAAGTCCACCCATGGCTATAAGAAGTAGAACTACCACAATAGGAACTACTATTATCTTTTGAACCATGTTCATATTTTTTAAGAAATTATTCATATTTATCCCCCAAGCAAAAAAACAAGCCATCGTTTATAAAAAATCTTGAGCGATGGCTTGTTTACAATAAATTAGGAACTAATCGTTTTTGTACAAACCTGCGCCGACATAAATGTCTTTTCCAGGAATACGTTTAATATAAGTAATTTTGAGTGCAACAGCTTTCTTTACTGGATGAGTCCAATAATATTCATTCCAGCCTTCACCCTTTTCTTTACAAATTTTTATTTGTTCTTCAATAAAGTATGATTGTTTCGCATCTTTTAATTTTATAACAGTTTTCCCTATTAACTTTTCATTTATATGGGCAAGAGTGACGCCTTCAAAAGTATTTGCAAAAATATATAAATCACCTTTTTGGAACTGTCCATCTTTTTCATTGAAAGCTTTCATTGCAGCTTCTTCACCATTTGCAACATAATAATCAACAGCTGAATTAACAAATGTTTTAAGTTGATCCCTTTTTTCCTTTAGATCAGTACTTTCAAACCATGCAAAACCAAAAGACACACATGACAAAAATAAAGTGGATAAAACAATAACAACAACTTTTTTCATAACAACCTCCTTAGTTTATTTAATATTAATATGATACTTGAAAAAAAATGGAAGTAAAGATGCTTTGATGTAATATTTAATTTTGATAAATAGATTGAAACGCTAAAAACGCCTATTACTTGCCTATATGAATTTCTGTACGGTATACTGGTAGATACCTTAAGCGAACCGGAGAGACAGGATGGTTGAAAAAAAAGAACAGAATGATTCTGTTCAAACAAAAGAGACAGACCCCAAAGAAACTTCTCTAGGCAAGAAAAGAAAACAGAAGAAAATATTAGTATTACTGTTAATTGTTGCAGTTTTTGGAATTATTGCATCGTTTGGCTATTCTATGCTTTTTAATTATTTAACGGAAATTCCTGAAACACGTGTGCCAAATATAGTTGCACTAGATGAGTCCGATGCATTGGCGGTGTTGGAGTCTCAGAAGCTTATCGGGTTTTTGGTTGGAAAGCGCTTTTCTGAAGATACAACCGCTAATCAGGTATTAGAAAGTACACCAGAACAAGGAACTACAGTAAAAGAAGGAAGAAAAGTAGGATATGTATTAAGTAGAGGCAAGGAAGTTGTTTATTTGCAGGATGTGATTGGTTTAGATGTTGATCAGGCACAAAAGTTACTTGCTGAAAATGCATTTCTTATGGAAAAGGTAGGAGAGGAATTCTCCTCAGAGTATAAGGAAGGTATTATAATATCTCAGGAACCTAAAGCGGGTGAATACTATGTTGAGGGAAGTGCGGTTAAAGTATTGGTATCAAGTGGATTTCCAGTTAGTATTAATGTTGCGCAAATAGAGCCTGGATACGACCGTTTGCTTGTTAAAATAGATCTGAAGGTTTTAG
>MFRH01000024.1:0-11353 GCA_001783275.1 Candidatus Margulisbacteria bacterium GWF2_35_9 | reverse complement strand
AGATTGTGTCTATTAGACAAGATGGTTCCCAACTTTTATATAACGAAGATGTCATGGCAGGGAAAGAAGTTTATTTTGAGTTAGAAGATGAGATTGGGGCAAGAATAGAAGTATATTACAACGATGTCTTGGCAAAAGCCAAAAAAGTTCTTTTTTAATGACAGCCCTCTATCGAGGAAAAATCCTAAAAATTTATAATAGTCTTTATATTGTAGTGAATAATGCGACAAACGAAGTCGTTACCTGTCACAAACAAAAAAAAATAGAGAAGATTGTAGTTGGTGATAATGTTTTTTATGAAAAGAATAATGATACTGGGAATATTCTTAAAGTAGAAGATAGAAATAATTGCTTATTAAAGCCAGAGGTTGCAAATGTTGATCAAGTGTTTGTTGTTGCATCTGCAAAAAGTCCTATAATTAGTAACTATCAATTAGATAGCTTCTTAGTGTTTTTTAATGATTCAACTACAAGACCAATCATTCTTTTTAATAAATTAGACTTAGTCAATTTGGAGTATCAGGAACAAACCAAACTTTATAAAAATCTTGGTTATGAATGTCATTGGATAAGTGCAGAAAACTTAACAGAAGAAAATCGAGTATTTCTATTGTCAAAAGTTGCTGGCAAAACAGTTGTTTTTGCTGGGCACTCGGGTGTTGGGAAATCAACACTAATAAAAAAACTATTTCCGGAAGCCGAGATAAAAATAGGTGAGATTTCAGAAAGATTAAAAAGAGGAAAGCAAACAACAAAACAAACGGCTCTTTATTATATTTCAAATACAAACACTTTTTTAGCGGATACTCCTGGTTTTTCACAGGTGGATATAACCTACTTCACTAAGGAAGAAATAAAGAACAAGTTTTTTGAATTTAGCCAATATCAGGAAAATTGTAAATTTGGAAATTGCAATCACTTAAAGGAACCAAATTGCGGTGTTAAAGAAGCTGTTGCCGGGAATCAGATACCAAAAACTAGGTACGATTCATATTTGAAGATGATTGACCTTATTGAAAAGAATAAAAAAAGGTGAGAAACTAGAAATATGGTTAAAATAGCCCCTTCGATACTTTCTGCTAATTTTAATGATCTCGCTCATGATGTAAAAATGATTGATCAAGCAGGTGCTGATTATATTCATATTGATGTTATGGATGGTCGGTTTGTTCCTAATATCAGTTTTGGCCCCGTTGTGTTAAAACGGATTAGGGAAGTGACTAAAAAACCGCTAGATGTTCATCTCATGATTCTAGAAGCAGAGAGATATATAGAGGAATTTGTAAAAATTGGTGCGGATATCATTACTGTGCAATATGAGGCGACCAATCATTTAGATCGATTAATAAATCTAATTAAGTCATTTGGAGTTAAAGCCTCTGTCGCCATTAACCCGGCAACATCGATAGAAGTCATTAAACCAATTATCCCGTTTGTAAGCCAGGTGCTGATTATGTCTGTTAATCCAGGTTTTGGTGGACAGAAGTTTATTCCATATTGCTTGGACAAAGTTAAGCAAATAAAAGAGTATATTGTGGGAAACAATCTCAACATAGAAGTAGAGGTTGATGGGGGCGTGACGGTAGAAAATGCTCCAAACTTAGTTAAGGCTGGAGTAGATGTACTTGTTGCTGGATCTACAGTGTTTAGTAGTTCTGACATTAAAAAGACAATCCAAAACTTAAAGTCTGCTTAGCAATGACTTTTTCAAAACAAGAAAAAAAATACATGAAAAAAGCATTAGCCTTAGCAGGAAAAGGTCTAGGAAAAGTATCTCCAAATCCAATGGTTGGAGCTATCGTTGTTAAAAATGATAAAATCGTAGGAAGAGGATATCACAAGAGTTATGGTAAGCCACATGCGGAAGTTAATGCGTTAGCAGATGCAGGCGATAATGCAAAGGGTGCTACTATTTATGTCAGCCTTGAACCCTGCAATCATTATGGGAAAACACCTCCGTGTACAGAACAGATAATTAAGGCGGGTATCACCAAGGTTGTGTATGCCATAGATGACCCAAATCCGATAATGAATGAGTGTACAGGGCGTCAAGCATTAGAACAAGCCGGAATTGAGGTTGTGTCTGGTTTATTAGAAAATGAAGCAAAAAGAATCAACGAGAAATTTTTAAAATACATTCAAACGAAACGACCCTATATAACATTGAAGATGGCCTCAACGATTAATGGAAAAATTGCAGATCGGGTTGGGCATAGTAAATGGATTTCAAACTCAAAGTCAAGAGAAAAAGTTCAGTTTCTTAGGTATTCTCATGATGCAATCATGGTCGGGATTGGGACGGTACTTATGGATAATCCTTCTTTAACTGTTCGATATCAGGATAAAAAAAAGGATATTACAAAAATTATTATGGATAAGAACGTAGATATTCCAATTAACGCGAAGTTATTTGAAAGCAAAGATAAAGTAATCATTGTTTCTAACCGAAAATTGATGAATAGCCAAAAAGTTAAAGAATTACAAAAAAATGGAACCGATTTTATCTTTAGTGATGTTTCTGCTGGTATTTTTGATATTGATTTTGTGCTTGAACAATTCGCAGATAGGCGAATTGCGTCGGTTCTGGTTGAAGGAGGTAGCAAGTTGGCTAATTCTTTTCTAACAGCAGGGATTATTGATAAGATGTTTTTATTTTTAGCTCCTAAGATAATTGCCGATAACAAAGCAATTCCTGTTTTTTATTCAGATGCGGAACAATTAATTGAAAATACTACTCAATTGAATCTTATATCGGTAGAACACTTAGGTGACGATTTACTGGTAGAGTACAATTTAAGGTAGACTACAGCTTCACTCTCTTCCAAATTAACCATTTCTGAGATATTCTTAGTTTAGGGATAAACTCTTATGAAAAAAAATCTCATTTTCTTCTTAATAATAATTGCCATCGTTATTATCACTATTATTTCAGTTCAGACAATCTCTAAAAATCGATTGGTACATTCGGGTGGTAAAATTACGGTTGGATTGCAGAAAAATTCTTTATCCGCATTATTAGTGGTTGCACAAACAAATGGATATTTTAAAAAACTAAAAACAAATGTTATATTAAAGCCGTATCCTAGCGGAAAACTTGCGTTGCAAGGGATGTTTAACAAAGAAGTTGACGTTGCTGTGGCATCGGACGTATCTATCGCCGTTGAAAGTTTTTATCGCAAAGACTTCAGCATTATTGCTACGGTAGCAGATTCCAATAACCAAGCATGGATAATTGCAAGAAAAGATGTTGGAATAAATAACATTGAGGATTTGAAGGGAAAACGAATTGGCACACAAAAAGAATCGGGTGTGCATTTTTTCCTAAGCATGTTTTTATTACATAATAAAATATCAGAAGATCAAGTATCAATTTTATATTATCCTCCAAATGACTTGCCAAAAGCTCTAATAAATGGCGAGATTGATGCGTTTTCTATGCGTAATCCTTTTATTCAGCAAGCAAAAAATGCGTTGACTGATAATTATGTTGAATTTATTGATAATGCGGTTTATTTGCAAAAATTTATTTTGGTTGGTATTAGTAGTTTTATTGATAATAATAGTAAAGAAATTTCTAATCTCATTAGCGCATTAATAAAAGCCGATACTTTTATTCAGAATAATAAAGATGAAGCTAAAAAAATATTAGCTAATTATTTGGGTTTAATTCCAGATGAAATACAGAATGATTGGGACCATACGCTTTGTTCTATCAATATATCAAGGGATTTAATATTAATATTAGAAGCTCAAGCAAGTTGGTTGAAACGAAATCGACATATTATCGCTCAAACGCCTAATTATTTAGATTTCATTTATAAATCACCTGAATTAATGAAACACCCGGATAAATACAGAATAATTAAGTGATTTTTAATAGAATAAAATTTAATACAATAAAAGCTAAAATAATACTGGTTCTTTGTATTTTTTTTATCGGATTTGTATCCTCCGCTATTTTAATATTTTCAATACAAAGAGGTATTGCACAAAATATTCAAAAAGATCGGTTTATATCTGAGTTTAAAATAGGTGTTTATGAATACAAAAACTTGCTTTACGATGAAACGGATGACCTTAATAACAATAATAAGGAACGTATACGAGAACAACGAAGAATAAAGTCTGAAATGTTATCCATATTAATAAATCAAATTCCCAATATGGGGAAAAAGTATGAGGATTTACTAAAAAACATAAAAAATACACTTGCCATTGTAAATCAATCATGGCAAGAAATGAATGAGCCAGATAAGTCAGAACTGGATGCGTTCCTGTTTAAAACGACGGAAATAAACTTACAAAAAGCTATTTCGACTATTCAAACGATACATGAGATGGTTTTTTCAGATTTTAAATATTTTATTATATTAAATAATGCATGTTTAACGTTTATTGGCGTTTTGTTTTTTATTACTATTATTATACTTGGTACAATTTTAGTGCGGACTATTGCTGTGCCATTAGTTAAGTTAGAACAGTGGTCAAAGAATGTTAGTGATGGGCAACTTGATCTTCCAAATCCTGTTGTTAGTAAAGATGAATTAGGGATGGTTTCAAAGTCTATTTATTCTATGGTTCAGTCAATAAAGTCACAAATGCTAACCATTGATTATGCGCAGGAACGATTAAGCTCTATCAACAGAATTGTTCAAGGAATTTCAGTCAGCAATTTTGAAAAAAATTGCCAGATAACGAGTCAAAAGGATGTATTTGATACCTTATCATCTGGAATTAATGCCATGATGAGAGATTTAAAAGAGTATATTTTTCAATTAGATAATCAAAAAAAAGAAATTCTTTGGGCATATCAAAACTTAGAGAGAATTATTGATACCATGCCTTTTGCTATAATGATAATAGATGCCAATAAATGTATTCGTAAAATTAATAACGCTGCAAGGTCCATAATTGGAACTTCTCCAGAAACTGTCGTTGGAAAGAACTGTTACAATTATCTTTGTTTTGCCAATATGGGTTCATGTCCAATTAATGATCGAGAAATAAGAATCGAAAATCAGGAACAACTCGTTCAGACGCACGATGGAAGGATTATTCCAGTCCTGAAAACTGTGCTTTGGACAAGATACCTAAATGAGGATATGTTGCTAGAAGTATTCGTTGATATAACAAAAATAAAGGAATATCAACAAAAGTTGCAATCATCCAATCAAGAACTTGAACAATTTGCCTACATCGCCTCACATGACCTTAAGGAACCATTGCGAATGATAACAAGTTTTTTAAATTTACTAGTTGATGAGTATCAGAATAGCTTAGATGATCAAGCAAAGGCATATATTAATTTTGCTGTGAACGGGTCTAAACGTATGACGCAATTAATCAATGATTTATTATTGTTTTCTAGAGTACAAACCCATGAGCTTAAGCTTTCGAGCATTGATATGAACGCTTGTTTGGATGAGGTTAAAAACATATTAAAAATTGTTATCGAAGAAAAAAATGCAACTATTCAAATTGAAGATATTCCAACTGTTTTAGCAGATCATTCTCAAGTAATTCAATTGTTCCAGAATTTGATTGAGAATGGTATTAAATATAATAAGAGTGATCATCCAGAAATTAAGATATACAAACAGCAGATAACCGAAAAAGATGTAATAATTGCGGTAATGGATAATGGGATAGGAATTGCAAAAGAATATTGGGAGCAAATATTTGAGGTATTCCGTCGATTACATACAAGTGAAATCTATTCTGGGACTGGTATTGGTCTAGCCATTTGTAAAAAGATAGCTGAAAAACTTGAAGGGTCTATTTGGCTTGAGTCAGAAGAAGGAACCGGAACAACATTTTTTATTAAATTAAAAAGAGCGTAAAAACTCCATCGATTTCTACAAATATTTTTCAATACTCCATGTTTAAATTACCGTTATTTGGGAATAAATACATATAGGTTTAAAAAAGAATTATGAAAAATACATCAATTAATATTTTGATTATTGAGGATAATCCGGGAGATTTATTTCTTTTTAAAAAATTATTGGATAAATCACGTCAAAATCCACTCTGTCCATTTGAGTATTCTTTATTTACTGCAGAATGTTTAGAAGCAGCAAAAAATATTTTATTAGAAAAAACATTAGATATCATCATTTCTGATTTAAACTTACCGGATGCTAAAGCATCTCAGACCATTGATTATTTAAAGGGAATTATGTATCGACAACCGATTATTATTCTTACCAGTTCAAATGATTTCAATTTTGCTATGCTGGCTCTTCAAAGCGGTCTTCAAGATTACCTTGTTAAAGATGATATCACGAGCGATAGTTTAGCCAGAGCTATTAGGTACTCTATCGAGCGCCATAAATTGATCTGTACCTTAAAGGATCTTGCAGTTATAGATGAACTTACTAATCTAAACAACCGAAGAGGATTTAATCTGCTTGTGGAGAGTCAGGTTAAGTTAATGGAGCGGAACAACAAACAAGCAACACTGCTCTATATTGACTTAAATAAGTTCAAGGCGATAAACGACCAATACGGTCATAAAGAAGGGGATCAAGTACTGATGATGATTGCAAATTTATTAAAATCAAGTTTTAGATCATCTGATATTATTGCGCGTTTGGGTGGGGATGAATTTGTTGTATTTGCCGTTGATACTAATAATAACGAACCGAATAAGATAAAGAACCATTTGCGTTATAATTTAAAAAAATTAAATTCGACTAGCAATAAACCATATGAAATCAACTTCAGTATTGGTACTGCCAGTTGGGAACAACTAAAATCATTGGACGAACTATTACAAGAAGCCGATAACAATATGTATCTAGAAAAAGAAAAGATATTTAGTTGAGTTGATATTCCACTATTTTTGTAGTGTAATATACCAGTAATACATCAAATACATTTATAGATTATCTACTTAAATGATTGTAAGGATTATTTTCTGCTTAACATCTCAAAATTATTTTATTAATCAATAGAAATTCATCGTTAATGTTTAATCTTTCCATAATTGGGCACAATATAACAAAAATTGTTTTAATGAAATGCTTATATTATAAGCAAGGGGGGCTAAATGAGACCGATTATTTTAACGATGGTAGTGGGTATAATGTTTTCAGTTAGTATTGCATCAATTTCTGAACCTGATATTAATACAACACGTGCTAGGGGCTTGAGCAATGCGTTTGTTGGATTAGCAAATGATGACGGTTCGTTGTTTTTTAATCCAGCTGGTTTAGCTTTTGTTGATGCAGAGTTCTATAACAATGAAAAAGACATAAGAAAGATTCTTGATGGTCCAAAGAATCATATGAATGCGTCGGTGGATTTTTTATTTAATAGGGGCTATTTTGGTGCAATTGATTATATAGAAGCAAATAAGACGGTTAGTTCACAGCTAATGAAGTTTAATACGGGTCTAGAAAAAAAAGCCTATTCAAAGCGATCTATTAATATGAGTTTTTATTCGCAGAATACAGGATTAAGTTTTTTCGCGATTGAAAATATTGAACATTTTTTTAAAACTAATGGGGTTGTATCTAATAAAGACTTACGATTAATTGCAACGATAGGTGAAAGTATTCAAGTCGGGGCCTTTTCTATTGGGGCATCTGGCAAAGGAGAACTATTGTCCAGGCAGCATAACAATCTTTCATATTTTTATATTAATAGTCAAGGAATTCAAGGAGGAATGGATCTAGAAAGAATTATGTTTTCTGAAGCCAGTTCTGTAAATATCATGAATGGGGTTGGGTTTGCTGGCAATATCGGAATTATGACAGAGTGGAATAATTTTCGAATGGGCTTATCAATTGAGAATATCATTGCAACGGATATGGAGCTTAAAGCAATAAAAGGGGTCACTACTCAGAATTTAATGGCTAACGAGGATTGGGCTATGCAAAACTTGATGGCAGGGATTTCTTATTCTGATGGCGATTTGGTGCTAGCTTTTGACATTCACAATCTAAATAGACCCAGTAGAGAACTAAGTTATCATGGTGGTTTAGAGAAGGATATTATTAATTTTTGGATACTACCGAAACTTAGAGCAAGATGCGGTGCTTCCTTGTCTGATCAGTTTTTTGGCTATTCGATCGGATTAGCTTTCAGAATTGGCATTGCTCAATTTAATCTCAGCTATTTGGAAAGAAGTCTAAATATTAATAAAATTGCTGACTCAAATCTCATGGAAAGCAAAGATCAACAAATAAATATTAATATTGAGCTTAGTTTCTGATAAAACTGTAAATGAAGTATTTATTACAATATTGTTATTAATTAATTAAGCAAGAAAGTACTCTATGTATCGTTGAAGATATTAATCAATATCGATAAAGTGTTTTTATAGACTGCTAATAAAAAAAAATATCAAGCTATTACTGGGCTATGGTTGTATTTTGTTATTTATTATTATTATTGGGCATATACTAAATAATCAATAAAAGGAGTAATACAATTAGCATAGAAAATAATATATTAAATGAGAAATTAATGATGGATATAGACTATATCGGTAATCAACTGCAACTCGTTGAGGTATACTCTACTCGTTGTCATGAATATGCTGTGTTTTCTGACACGAGCAAACATTTGATTATTCTAGATTTGGCATCGATTCGATATATTAACAATAACAGAGTAGAATATTGCGTCGTTAGTCCAGAAGAGATAACAAAACACAGAATAATAGACCCGAAAAACTCCTTAATTAATGCTAGCAACACTATATAGATATTAAGAATTTCCTAATATCAAATGTAAAACAACGAGTTAGCAACCAAAATATACTTCCAATTGGCTTATTTAATATTAGCGTTCCCTAAAAATATTAACTATAATGTTAAAAGAATATTTTTATAAAAGGAGCTCGGATGATATTAAAAGGAATTAGAGGCGCAACATCTGCCGATGAAAACAGTAGAGACGAAATACTGAGTAAAACAAAAGAATTGTTGCTGGAAATGGCTGAAAAAAACGCTTTTGAAAAAGATAATATAGCCAGTATTTTTTTGACAATGACAGAAGATCTTGACGCAGAATTCCCTGCTGTATCAGCCAGGCAGATAGGCTGGACGGATGTTCCGTTGCTTTGTGCTAGAGAGATAATGGTGAAAGATAGTTTAAAGAAATGTATTCGGGTATTAATTCATTACAATACAGATAAACAATTTAAAGCTGAACACGTCTATTTGCATAATGCTAAAACACTTAGACCAGATTTGAACAATAAAGATTAAGGAGAAAACACATGATAATTGTTATGAGGAAGGAAGTCACGGATAAAGAAATAAAAATGGTAACAGACTTACTAGAGTCCGAAGGTTTTGGCACTCATTTAAGCAAAGGAGTGGAAAGAACAATCATTGGGGCTATTGGAGATAAATCAAAGATAAATATAGATGTTATTCGAATGATGAAGGCCGTTTCGGAAGTAATTCCAATTCAAAAACCATACAAACTAGTTTCCAGAGAAGTTTATCCAGAAGACTCAATTATTAAGATAACTGATAAGGTTTCTGTTGGAAGTTCTGCGCCAGTTGCCATTATTGCGGGTCCATGTTCTGTAGAAAGTCGCGAGAGTATTATTCAAATTGCTGAATTTGTAAAAAAGGCAGGCGCAAATATGCTCAGAGGTGGTGCTTTTAAGCCGAGAACATCCCCCTATAGTTTTCAAGGACTTGGAGAGAATGGATTAAAATTTCTTGCTGAAGCCAGAGATATTACAGGACTTCCCGTTGTAACAGAAGTAATGGATCCACGAGATGTTGCTCTTGTTGCAAGTTATGCGGACGTTCTTCAAATTGGTGCGCGCAACATGCAGAATTTCAATTTGCTAAAAGAAGTAGGAAAAACAAAAAAACCGATTTTGTTGAAGAGAGGGCCTTCTGCAACAATAGAAGAATTATTAATGTCAGCTGAATACATTTTTTCTGAAGGTAATAAACAGGTTATATTATGCGAAAGAGGAATAAGAACATTTGAAACATATACTCGAAATACTTTAGATATCAGTGCGGTTCCTGTAATAAAAAAACTAAGCCATCTGCCAGTTATTATTGATCCAAGTCACGGAACTGGAATATGGGATCTTGTTGCGCCTATGTCAAAAGCGGCATTAGCTGCAGGTGCTGATGGAATTAGTATTGAGGTACATCCAGAACCGAAAAAAGCTTTAAGTGACGGTGCTCAATCATTAAAATTTGATACGTTTGAAGCATTAATGAAGGATATTGAAATTATAGCGTCAATGAATCATAGGAAGATGTCAAAATGAGAATTGCGATTGTAGGATTAGGCTTAATCGGTAGCTCTATGGCCTATCAATTCAAATCGGTTGGTTCCACTGTAAAGGGATACGCTCGGAATCGGTCAACAGTTGAAAAAGCATTAACCTTTGGAATAATCGATTCTGGAAGTACAAATTTGGAAGAAGTTGTTTGTAATGTTGATGTTGTTGTCTTAGCTGTTCCAATAGAAATTATCCCAATTATGATTAAGGAAGTAGAAGAAGTATTAGATTCCGAAACGATTGTGATGGATGTAGGCAGTGTTAAAAAATATATTATGGATGAGGCAAACAAGATGTCTCTTAAAAAAGCATTATTTGTTGGAGCCCACCCAATGGCAGGTTCAGAAAAAGTGGGTATTGATAATTTTATTAAAGATTTGTACGTAGATAAGCCTTTTATTGTTAACTATCCAAACGATAATATTAAAAGCAAGACCGAGAAAAAGGTTAAAGAATTTGTGAGAATATTAAGAAGTAACTATATTGAAATGGATGAATACACTCACGATAAAATGGTTGCAGAGATATCACACATTCCATATGTTCTCTCTAGCGTCCTTTTTAATCATGTTGCCAGGGGGCAAGCGCGAAAAGTCGCGTCAACAGGTTATCGAGATATGACAAGAATTGCACATTCAGACCCTTTATGGGGAACGGTTGTTTCTTTTTTTAACAGAGAAAATATATGTAATGGAATTGATGAAATAATTGCTGCACTAAATTTTATTAAAAAGAGTCTTACTATCGCCGATATCGATAGTATCTTTGATTTCCTTAATATAGACAATGTAGATAATACGAAAAAGAATCTTGTAAAAAAACAGATATATGATTATTATGATTTGAAATAATAGTCATTTACTTCAGCGGAGAGATACCCAAGTGGCTGAAGGGGCGGGTTTGCTAAACCTGTAGAGTGGTTTCTACTGCTGCGAGGGTTCGAATCCCTCTCTCTCCGCCAGACTAAACTTAAAAAGTTTTGTCTGGCAGATCAAGCAACAAATCAAAAAAATGGATGAGAAACCGAGTAGAGGGTTCAGATTAGCTCCTCTTAGAGAAGGTTGCTGAAAGCAGCCTGAGCTT
>MFRH01000023.1:9334-43540 GCA_001783275.1 Candidatus Margulisbacteria bacterium GWF2_35_9 | reverse complement strand
AAATATTGATTATTGAAAGTACTTTGTATAAAACAACTATAAGACCAAATAGAGAGCAATAGATTAAATAGGAAAAACCAAATACCTTGTTGTTTATTCTTGCTTTTTAAAAGAACAAGGAACCCAATAATTATATTTATAATGGTGGCAATTAGAGGTGAAATCCTTGATAATAAAACAAAAATCGTGATCATATAATTTTATATTTATTACCTAAAAGTTCTAAAACCTTTATTGTTTTATCTAATTGCGTTTTAGAGTGTCTGGCTGTTACTAGCAATCTGAGCCGCCCCTTATTTATACTAACCATAGGATATGCTACCCAGTTTGTAAAAATACCTTCATTATACATTTCTTTACAAACATTCCCTAAAATATTCGGATCTAGAATATAAATCGAAATAACTGGACTTGTCCCATCACCAAGATTAAACCCCAGATTTTTCAATCTTGATCTAATATATTTAGTATTCCTCCATAAATTACGCTTATGTTCCGGTTCTTGATCAACAATTTCAATCGTACTTAAAATAGTTGCAACAGTGGCTGGGGGTAAAGTAGCTTGAAATAAGTAGGGACTTGATTTAGTTTTTATATAATCAATAAACTCTTTTTTTGCTGAAACAAAACCACCAATGGATGCAGTCGTCTTAGAAAAAGTACTCATTACAAAATCAACATTATCTGATAGTCCTTTATATTTGGAATATGAACTAAACTTATCCCCATACAAGCCAAATGAGTGTGCTTCATCAGTATATAAATAAAAATCGTATTTATTTTTTAAATCAACGATCTCTTTTAAAGGAGCCTCTTCTCCGGTCATAGAATAAACTGTTTCTATTAATACAAATATATTGTTTTTTGATGCCGAATATTTTTTAATTTTCTTCTCTAAATCAATGACATCATTATGTTTAAAACTTCTCATTTCTGCATTTGAAAAAGATGCGCCATTAATAATACTTGCATGACAATCACGATCGAATAATATAAGGTCTCCGTTTGAGGCAATAGAACTTATAACGCCAAAATTTGTTGTAAAACCTGTACTAAATATTATGGCATCTTCTTTCCCTGTAACTTGTTTTAGTTTATTTCTTAGGGCCTCATGTAATTCACAGAAACCACCAGATAATGCTGAGGTTCCACTTCCTGTACCATATTTAATAGTTGCTTCATTTGTTGCTTTAATTACTCTTTCATCCCGATTTAATCCAAGATAAAGGTTATTTGTCCATATAACACATTCTTTTTCCTTATTTGTTACATCATCTACAATAAGTCCAGAAATATTGCTTCCATTTTTTATGTATCGATCATAAGGGAATAAACCCTTATTTTTTTGGTCTTGAATTGCTTTACTAATCCAAGAACTTTTTTCACTTAAACTACCTATACCGTTTTTATATAAAGCTAAATGTAATAAACCAATTGGTATATTATCATCTAATAAGTCTTGAATTGATTCTTGATTATTATTGTTTTGTTTAACTTGAATATCTGGATTTCCTAAAATTGTTTGTCTTTTTAAATCATTCTCTAATTTTTGTTTTCCCATGCTTTTCCCCTATATTAGATTGATACTAATATATCGTACTTATACAGCAAAAATTGCATTTAATACTTACATTATACTCATTATGGCAAGAATTTGTAGTTATTGATATTTAAGAAACTAATCGTTATAAAAAATTACTTTTTGCTTTTAAGTTGCTCGACTCTTTTATAACTCTCTTTTCTGGTTTCTTCTATTAGATTTTCTGCGTCCATATTTTGCAATATTTTATCCAGCAAATCCTTTAACTCAGTTTCATTAAAGGGTTTCTTTAAATATGCAGCAACCATTCCTTTTACCGGATGTGTTGCATCTTCAATATATTCTGGCTCTTCATGGGCAGTGATAACAATCACCGGAGTAAATCTCGAGAAAGTATTCTTTTTCTCCATGGCTCTTAACTTTTCCAAAAATTCAATTCCATTCATTTCCGGCATGTTTATATCTAAGAGTATCGCCTTTATTTTATTTTCTCCAAAACCAAAAAAGGTTTTATTATTTTTGATTAATTCAAAAGCTTGTAAGCCATTATTTGCAATAACAGGAGTATAACTATTTGTTGCCACTATGGTTTCAGCAATATATTGAGCTTGTATCACTTCATCTTCTACCACCATTATTAATGTTTTTTCCTGTGCCATCAGACTCTCCTTTCAACTCTATGTTAACAAATATAATCTAACGTATCATCTTTTCCCAAATGTCTCTACAACTTTCAAAAATAATGATAGGGCCATCGATCAACCCTTTTGCACAACGAAACGGCAACATGAACAGATGCCACATAGTGAGTACGAGTATCATAAAAGATGGAAATGGTTCTTTTGGATGAAGATACTTTGTGTCGTTAATAATGGCGGTGATGACAAATGGATCGAACTTATCTTTTGTTCTTTCTTTAGCCAGCATATGGATATATTGCTTGTAGCTTTTTTGAGGGTAATATTTCCAGTCTCTTAGATAGCTTTTAACTAAGAATTTATAATCCAAAAAATTAGAAAGCATTTTCCCAAGTATGCCAATAATTATTCCAAAAAGAATAGACCAGATTATTGCCATTGGGAAATAGATTATTCCTAGAAGATATATTAATATTTTTTTCATCTTTTATCCTCCATTAATACTATAATACAATACAGTATTCCCGAGAGATAGGTTTATTAAACATTTTATTACCCAATCTGGCAATGTGAGACGGAAAACTTGATGAGGCAGAGAGGTCTTAAAAAAGAGGGAGATTTCTCTCCCCCTTCAGTAAATAATCTTATTTCATTTTTATGAAACGAACTTTTACAACACCTTTGATATCATAAAGAGCTTTAATTGTTTTTTCATTCAATTCATTTTCCATGTCTATAATATTATAGGCATAATCACCTTTACTCTTGTTTAGCATTTCCACAATATTCACATTGGCATCTGCTAGTATAGTGGATATCTGGCCAACCATTTTCGGAACATTCTTGTTCATGACAAGCAAGCGATACGGTGAATTTGTATCCAATTTTGCATCTGGATAATTAACAGAATTCACGATATTTCCTTTTTCTAAAAAGTCCTTGAGTTGATGTGACACAATAACTGAACAATTGATTTCCGCTTCATCTGTAGATGCACCTAAATGAGGAATCGCAATTATTTTGTTGTTACCTAATAGCTCATCATCTGGAAAATCCGTTACATATCTGGAAACGGTATCGTTCCCGATCGCTTTTAGAAGTGCATCATTATTTACAATCCCACCTCGAGAAAAATTGAGAATTCGGACACCTTTTTTCATTATTTTGAACTTTTCATCATTAAACATCCCTTTAGTTGAATCATTCAGAGGTGTATGTAGAGACAAGTAATCACATTTTGCTAACAAGGCATCCAGACCACCTGCACGTTCAACATCTCGGGATAGGCCCCAAGCAGACTCTACAGAAATAAATGGGTCAAATCCAATTACCTTCATGCCGAGTGCTTCAGCAGCATTTGCAACCATAACACCAATTTTTCCAAGGCCAATAACACCCAAGGTTTTTCCGGAAATTTCAATCCCGGCATAATTACCCTTATTTTTCTCAATTAATGCTGGAACTTCGTCACCCTTCCCTTTTATGGATTGAGCATATTCCAGACCTAAAAACACATCACGAGATGCTAAAAACAACCCAGCAAGAACAAGTTCTTTAACCGCATTGGCATTTGCTCCAGGTGAATTAAATACAACAATCCCCTTTTCGGCACATTTATCAATCGGAATATTATTCACTCCAGCACCGGCTCTTCCAACCGCCAATAAAGAAGCTGGCAATTTCATTTCATGCATATCAAAGCTTCTAAGAAGTATGGCATCCGGATTTGCAATTTCCGTTCCAGTTTCATAATCATCAATCGGAAATATTGATAATCCCTCAGTTGCAATCTTATTTAGTTTTAATATTTTATACATACACGCACCTCTCCCTTTTTTAAAATTAGAAACGAGCCGCAACAAACCTGAGTGCAGCTGTAAAATCCATATTGTGTAACACAATTTCCTCTGGAACAGCAATCCGTACCGGAGAAAAATTCAATATGCCCTTAACACCTCCTTTTATTAATTTATCTGCGATATCTTGAGCGGCCACTGGCGGAACAGCAATGATTCCAAGCTCGATACTACGTTGTTTAACAATATCTTCCAGTTGGCCAACAGGAAACACCTCAATGGGAGTGTGAATCCGCTCAATTTTGTTAATACTACTATCAAAACCAGCTACCATATTAAAACCATCATCACGAAAGGATTCATAATCGAGTATTGCGGTACCCAACTTTCCAAGACCGACAATACAAGTTTTAATCGTTCTAGAAAGTTTTAGTTTCTCACCTAATTGATCCTTTAACAACTTCACCGCGTATCCCCGACGGCTGAATCCAGTAAGGCCCAAGCTACTAATATCTTTTCGAACAGAGTAATCCGTTGTCCCGACAATCCCTGCAAATTCTTTGGAAGAAGCGTATTCAATATTGTTTTTTTCTAGGTATTCTAGGTATCCATAAATTCGGCAAATTCTCTCAATTGTGTTGTTTGATAAACTCATATACCTTCTCCTGATTATTTAGTGAATATTTTCACTAAACTAATAATAATATTATCATGAGCTATTTTTATTTTCCAGTGTTATTTTCTATATTTTCAGTTTTTGGTGAATATTTTCACTTTAACTATTAATTAAACAGAAAAGATAATTTATATGTTGACTCTCTACTTAAAAAAATGAAAATTTTACGACTAACTTACGATGTATTACTAGCATTTATTAGGAGGAAGAAAAGGATTAACTTTTTTATTTTAAAGCATTTTGAAGTTTGAGAGCCCCTTTATGCCTGGGATCTATATCTAACGCTTTCCTTATAAACTCTTTTTCTTTACTGATATTGCCTTTTTTATTATATATCTCTGCGAGCATGTACCAAGTATTTGCTTTTTTTGGATTGATTTTCAATACATTTTCAAATACTCTTATTGCCAGATCCAAATCACCTTTGGTGAACAAAGAATATCCCAGCATATATTGGGCACGTTCAGATTTAGGGTCAATAAAAATTACCTCTTCGAACATTTTTTTAGCCCCATCAATATCACCTTTTTTGAAATCGATCATCCCGATATTAAACAACGCAGTACTGTCACGATCATTAATCTTTAAACTTTCCCCATACCAGTTTAACGCCTCGTCAAATTGGTTAATCTCTTGAAAATAATTTCCCATATCAATATAGACACTAGCTAAATTATGTAACGCTTCCTTATCATAAGGATCTTCCTTTAATACATCTTTAAAACAGTTTATTGCTTTTTCCGTATAGGCCCTATCACGATTAGCATAGCCCATATCTGCATAAACGAGTCCCAGATTATTTAGCGTCAAAACATCTTTCGGAGCAATCTTAAGTGCATTCGTGTAACCTGTAATCGCTTCTGTATACATTTTTTTCTCGGCATAAGCATTACCCACATTTAAGAGAAATAACAATGGAGTTTTGTCACTTGGAGTTACATTTGATAGTAATTCTTTCGCATTTCGAGGATTAAGATTAAACGGTGCATTCATATAATCTTCAACACTCGGCTTGTATCCATTATCGATATAGATCCCACGATAATTAAGTAAGACATGACGAGATATACTTACAGTCCCCAAATCATTCCAACGCGAGTCCTTTTGTTTTAATTCATTTGCCAATGCAATAATAACAAATGCCATCGTATCGCAATCCAATGTCTTATTTTTCAACGATTCAACAAATAACTGATTATGATTCGCCTTTATTTCATATTTGCTTTTTATTAACGCATAGGCATCTACAATTTGATCCTCAATCGGCTTGGTATAATTTGTTTTATCTTTTATTTCCGCTATAAGATCAACAAGCTGTTTATAAGCATCGAATACTTTATTCTCTTCCCCCAACTTTTTATAGTAATCATATTCAATCGAAAACCCTGTATTAATGCTATTTTTTTCACTTAACATTGCCATGTTTTTTCTCGTGGCTTCTGCAAGAAAGGGGCTATCCGTTTTCATATTTTTTTGAGTCGGTTCTGCTAGTAGAACTGCCCTTAAATTATTAATACTATTTTCGATTTTCAATTTATACCCTCATTTTATTTATCTTGTATATATAGTTTGCCCAAAATATCAAATAACTATCACCTATATTTTTTAATATTTTGTAGTTTTTATAATAATAGTAGATTTAAATCTGGATTAAATACTGAAAAAATAGTGTTTTGTTATTATTTCCCCTTGGGAATTATAATACATCATACGAACTTCAACTTCACGACCATCGAGCAATTCATCAGCACCTAATTCTTTAGACACAATTCGCTCGCTTTCAGGATATATGGGCACATCATCGGCAATCCGTATCCAATTCTCTTCTCCAGTAATTCGAAACTCAACGCGCGGTCGTATATGGATGTTCCCATTGTTTTGAAATACTGTTGAAACTTGCAAATGCCCATCATCAGTTAATGCAACGTAAACTTTTGTAATTTCAATATCAATCAAGTCAGTTCCACCCACAATTAAAAAAACAGGGATACTCCGACTTAACGTAAAATTACTACCTTCCATCATTGTATTAAAATTAATTTCAGCGCGCTTTTCTCCCAAAACATCAGGAACAATTAAACGAAAACCCACAGTTGTACTTGTCTCAGGAAGAAGCTTAATATTACTTGTATCAAGGACAATCCATGTCTCAGTTAACGGATAGAAGGTCGCTTTATTATCACTAACTATCCATGAATTTAGGTTAATGGTAACGTTTTCAGTAATCGTTGAGCTATTGGTTAACTCTATTTGATAAGATACCTGATTATTGGCTGTTTCTATTAGTTCAAAACGTCTAGGGTTATAATTGAAAGAAAATAAAAATGAACAAAACATACTGATAAAGATCAGAGTGACAACGATCTTATAAATGATAATAATTCTATTTAATTTCATCATGCTTTTTAGATTCGCCTAGTTTTTTATTAATAATCGCTTCAAAATAAGCGGATTCCATATAGCCGACAACTTTATCGATTATCTCATTGTTTTCATTGAGAACAACCGTTACTGGGATTCCTCGAATCGAAAAATATTCTGCAATTTTACTATTTCCCATTACAACTGGATATGTCAGCTTCTTAACTTTGACGTAAGTCTCTACTGTTGAGATTTTCTTATCAAATGATATCGCAACAAACCCAATTTTTTTGTTTTGATATTTTTTATTTAACTCTTCAAACCCTACGATATCCTTTTCACAATAAGAACACCATGTTGCAAAAAAACATAAAAATGTGAGTTGTTTCTCCTGAGTAAATTCATAAAGGCTCACTTTCGTATTCAATAGATTGTTTAGCTGAAAATTAGGAATAACCTCGTCTTTGGCAAAAACTAAACTGGAGAAGACAACTAACAGAACAATTACTATTTTTTTTATCATGTCACACTCCTAAATGATTGACGTATTTATTACCCCAGTTACAATTAACAAACCGATAATAATAAGGATTATACCACTAATTATTTTTACTTTATGCATGTGCTTTTTGTATTTTTTTAATAAATGAAAGAATTTAGAAATAGCAACAGCGGAAAAAACAAAGGGTAATCCAATCCCCATCGAATAAAAAAACAACAATAAAATACCCTGATAAATAGTAGATTGTGAGCTTGCCATTACGAGGACACTAGCCAGAATTGGACCGACACAGGGTGTCCACCCAAAAGCAAAAACTAGCCCCAAAATAAAGGCAGCTAAATTAGACTTACCCTTATTTTTAAAGTTTATTTTTTTCTCGATATTAAATAGTTTAAAATGTATAATTTCAGCCATAAACAAGCCGAATATTACAACAATAATTCCAGATAACTGGTGAAATACTCTATAATATTTTTCAAGAAATTGACCAATTATAGTGGCAGTTGCTCCCAAACTCACGAAAATAATTGTAAATCCTAATACAAATAATAGAGATTTTATTAATAAATTTTGCTTATGATGTTCATCTGAAATGTCTTCCGCTGAAAGACCGGTCATAAATGAAAGATATGCCGGTATCAGAGGAAGCATACACGGGGATAAGAAAGTAATTATCCCCGCACCAACTGCGAATAATATACTTACGATTTCCATAAATTATGGAAGGAGTTTATTTAATTCCTTCTCCATTGCATCTGCTGGCCGATAACCGACGAGACGATTCACTTCTTTTCCACCCTTAAAAATGATCATACAGGGTATACCGGTAATCTGGTATTTCATGGATGTATTTTGATTATCATCCGTATTTATTTTTACCACTTTCAGCTTCCCGGAAAACTTTCCTTCCATTTCTTCTACAACAGGGGAAACCATCCGACAAGGCCCACACCATGGAGCCCAGAAATCTACTAACACAGGCTTATCGCTTCCGAGTACTTCCTTTTGAAACGTCTGATCTGTAACTTCTTGAACCATAATTATTTCTCCTTTACTTTTTTAATTGCAGCAACAATATCTTTGACAAAATCATTTGTAACGCTATAGCATACTTCATTGCCATTTCGTTTATTCTCGACAACGCCCACTCTCTTTAATAGCGACATATGTTGGGAAACTGTTGCTTGAGCCAGATTCATTTTCTTTTGTATTTTTGAAACGTTACATTCGTTCAATATAATACCTTCCACAATCTGCAAACGAACAGGATGCCCTAAAACTTTCAATATCTCCGCTATCTTTTCATATTTTGTCATGTGCAATCCTTTAATCTTTTTATTTATTATAGTATATGTATATTCGAATGTCAATATATAGATTGAATAACTCGGTCTCGTATTGATGTTAAAAATGATGCATGCACCGACTCGTAGGCTAGAATACTCCAAAACAATAATTGGACCAATAAAAATGGCAATAAATAAGCTGTGGCATTTTCTCTAAATTTTTCATGGTTATTTCGAATAATAATAAACATAGTAATAATAGGTATGCAAACAACCCCGATAATACCCAAAACCATTAAAGGAGCTTCACTACACTCTTTAGGAAACTTATAAATTAGTAGACCAAACGTTATGCAAATCAAAACCAATGTAGATAAAGTGGCTATCAATGTTTTTTTCCTCCATTTTTCATTCATTAAATCAAATTCGAATAGATGATGACTTAAAAATAGTATTAACATTGGAAATACATAGGCAATATATCTTCCTAATTTCACATGCCCGGAAAAAGAAAACACAATCAAACAAGGTAAAAATGCTGCAAATAAAGATTGATATACTTTATTATTTATAATATTACTCCATGTTTTCTTTTGAAAAATAGATATAAGGACAACAAAAGAATGCGGGATTAATCCAAAAAAAACATACAAAATAAACACATAGTAATTATGATAGGTTTTGGCTCCCTCTCCCGGTTCTTTGATGTAACGATAAAAATTATCAATCATAAAAGTATCCATAAACTCTTTACCATGAACAAGGTACTGCCCATATAACCAAGGGGCATTAAAAAGAACCGGAGATAAAACCACAAGGGCCCCATCTGTTATCAACTTCACAATTGAACGACGATATATAATATTAATCGACACAAGATAAATACCGGATAAACCCAGAACAATCGAAAAACGCGATAATGAACCAAGGCCCACAAACAATAATGCCAAAAGCAAATATTTACGTTTATTTTTGATAACATACAACAAATAAAAACCGGTAAAAGCAAAATACATAACGGTTGCCGGTAGGTCATACATCGGAGTACGTGCAAAATATACGAAAGCTAAACTAGTCGACATAATAAAAGAAGCGAGTTTTGAGATGGATTCATTTTCCCAAATTTTATATGAGAAATAATAGGTTAGCCATATGCCAAATACACCCAAAGCTAGATTAAAAAATGCATAACCATAAAATGAGTTAAATAATACTTTCGCAAAAATACCGCTTCCCCAAACCAACAATGGACCGTGAGCCTGATCGAAAGAAACTGTGGTTAAAAAATTAAAATTACTTTGAATTTCTTTTGCAATGGGAAGCCAATGTAAAATATCACCGTCAGTCAGTGGATAATATATAAAAGGCCAACTGCAAATAATAAAGAAAAACAATAAGTAGGGCCATACATTTTTAAATTTCATTTATAGAACTCCTTTTTATATTTTACTCTAATTCTTATATTATTTCTTTAATTTTTTTTAACTATATTGGCTCATAATAATATCTGTGTCTATTAATGAACAACTCTCGATTATAAGTTTGATGCAAACAGCATATAAATCACATATGTGCTTACTTTACATGAGAACAATTACGAATATAATACTATAAAGAACACATATCTAAGGAGAACAATCATGAGCGGATCACAATTTATTAATCACAAAGGGAAAAACATTTTTTTAATGGAATATCCGGGAGAAATTGATCAGTTAAAAAAAATGATTGGCGAAGCAAAAAAAACAATAGCTACTCAATCACCACAATCTGTTCTGGCTCTTTCTGATTTACGTCAGGTTGACCTAACTAATGAAACGACTGAAATATTCAAAGATTTTACCAATCATAATAAACCCTATATTAAAGCGAGTGCTCTTGTAGGTATTTCAGGCATGAAAAAAATAATAGTAAACACTATCTCAACATTATACAGACGAAATTTTAAGATATTTGATACGGTCGATGAAGCAAAAAACTATTTAGCATTAGTTTAGGAAAAGTTGCTTCAGCTGGCTAAGAACCTTGTGTGGTTCTTTTGATTCATTAATTAATCGAACAGCACATACATTTTTGGCTCCTGCGATCATCACATCTTCAATATTTGAAAAATCAATCCCACCAATTGCAATCGACGGTAAATTTGTTAACGCTAACATTTCTTTTAATCCTGATAATCCAAGAACCGGATCGGCAATCTGCTTCGTCGGCGTCTCATATACTGGGCCAATACCAATATAATCAGGCTTAAGCTCATTAGCCTCTCTAACTTGATCCGGATTATGGGTGGATAAACCGATGATTCTATTCGGTCCAAGGATCATTCTAGCCTGTTCATACGGCATATCATCCTGGCCAAGATGAACCCCATCAGCACCGCTTTCTACAACTAGCAGAGGATCGTCATTAATAATAAATTTTGTTTGAGTACCAAAACATATCGCTGAAATACGTTTCGCAATTCTCAAAGTATTTTCACGATTATCGTTTTTAATACGCAACTGAATAAAGGGAACTGCCTCTTCAACAAGAACTTTTGCCAATGGTTCATAACCAATAACTGGATTTGTGAGGATTGCGTAAAAACCAAACTTAGCAGAAACCTTAGGCATTAATCTTAATAATTTCGAAACTATCTTTACTATCTTTCACTGCAAAACCGGCTGCAGAAATCTGGTCTCTATATTCATCGGATTTTGCCCAGTTTTTATCTATTCGTGCTTGTTGTCTTTTTTCAGCAAGTGCAATAATTTCTTTAGGAATAGATTCTTCTTTCTGTTCTATTTTGATTCCAAGAACAGACAAGAGTTCTTTTAATAAAATTTGATAGTTTATATTGAGTGTTTTGTTAAGTTGCTTTACTAAATCAAACACAACTGCTAGCGCACGCGCTGTATTAAAGTCATCATCCATTGCCGAGACAAACTCTTGCCTATAGGTCTCTACATCAACGGCATCGTCTTTTAAATCATTCAGCGTAAGTGAGTGTGAAATTCTGCTTAATGCTTTACTTGTCTCTATTATATCCGTATCAGAGTAATTGATTGGCATTCGATAGTGGGTCATTAAAAAAAACAATCTAAGTGCCATAGGGTCTACCTGTTTTAACACTTCACGAATCGTAAAAAAATTATCCAAAGATTTACTCATTTTTTCATCATTAATTCGAACAAAACCATTATGTACCCAGTAATTAGCCATCGGCTTGTCAGTTAATCCTTCTGTTTGAGCAATCTCATTTTCATGGTGAGGGAAAATCAAATCATGGCCACCACCATGAATATCAAAGGTGGCGCCCAGATATTTCATACTCATAGCACTACATTCAATATGCCAACCTGGCCTTCCTTTTCCCCAAGGGCTATCCCAAGACAGCTCATTTTCCTTCTCTGCTTTCCACAATGCAAAATCAAGGGGATAAACCTTTTTATCATTAATATCAACTCTCGCTCCCGCCTGCATATCCGCCAATTTTCGATTGGAAAGTTTTCCATAATCTTTAAATTTACGAACATCATAATATACGTCCCCATCAACCGAATAGGCCAATCCCTTCTTTATCAGCTTTTCAATAAAACTGATAATCTCTGGAATATGAGTCGTCACTTTAGGGTAAATATCAGCTCGTTTAATATTAATGGCATCCATGTCTAAAAAATATTCATCGATCATTCGTGTCGACAAATCTAATGGATCTTCTTTATTCTCAATGGCTCGATTAATTATTTTATCATCAACATCCGTAAAATTTTGGATATATTTCACTTTATAACCACGATATTCCAAATATCTTCGAATTATATCAAAAGAAACATAGGCTCTGGCATGTCCAATATGGCATAAGTCATATACAGTAACTCCACATACATACATGTTAACAGTGTCTTTTTTGAGTGATTTAAACTCTGTTTTTTTATGGATTAAATTATTATAAACTTGGATCATTTCAGTTTCAACAGCACTGTCGTATAAACGGCCATTCCTTCCTCTCTGCCCACAAAACCCAACTGCTCAGTTGTTGTTGCTTTAATATTTATTTGGGAATCATCGATGACTAAAACCCTTGAAATATTTTTTATCATCTGGGGGAAATAGGATTGAAGTTTTGGTTTCTCTGCCAGAATTGTTGCATCAATATTCACAATTACATATCCATCAATTATATTCTTTGTTTTTTTAAGGAGCAGTAAACTACTTATGTCCTTGTATGTTTGATCCGTATCAGGAAAGTGTTCCCCTATCACGCCTTTACCAGCAGCACCTAATAACGCATCAATGATTGAATGAACTAATACATCTGCATCACTATGACCCAAAAGGCCTTTTTTAAAAGGGATATCGACTCCTCCTAAAATGAGTTTTCGATCTATAACTAACTGATGAACATCAATTCCATTTCCAACTCGATACATAACAGTTATTCTCCGATAAATAAATACTCTAAAAACTTCTAAATAAGTATAACTTAGAGAGTTAAGTTTGTAAAAATAAAATCTAATTCAGTTTGGCTGCTAATTCATAAACTGCCTTTAGGACATCTTCGTTTTCAGGTTCAAAGACGAGAATTTTTCTGAATTCCGATAGTGCTTGTTGGAAATCCCCTATGAAGTAATATGCAGTCGCTCGATTGTACATAGCGCTCAAGTTTTTGGGTTCTATTTTCAATATTTCGTTACAATAGTTTATCGCAATTTCAAATTCTTCTTCTTCAACTGCAACATTAGCTCTCTGAAAAAGGGCATCCACATTTTTCGGTTCTTTTGTTAATATTATTGTTAACTCTTCTTTGGCCTTGTCCAGTCGTTTTCTCTCAATATAATATAACACCAGTTGAAAACGCGCTTTTAAATTATCAGGATTTATTAACAAAGCATCTTGAAGTTCTAATAAGGGTATTTCTGTTTCATTTTCCTTGAAATAGAATTCATTGATATTTTGTAAGCGCTGTCGAACCAGAAAGTTTTTTCTCTTTAATATCGCCTGAAGAATTGGTTTACTTAAAGAAACTTCAGGAATGCCAAACCAATTTAATCGTCGTCCGCAATAAGGACAAAAATTTCTTCGTATTGCCATCTTTTCTGAAACTAATTTATCGCAATATGTACAATACATTGTATTTTGTTTAACTCAAACTTCCTTTATGATTAGAAGCGATGGCTTATAAACTCTGCATATTTTTTATCGGTTAGAAGCATGTGTTGTTGCTCCCATTTCTTTATAAATTTTAACATATCTATTGGAAGACTGATAGTAGGGGTACTGGCTACCCTTAAGAAGTCTTTAATACTGCAAATAAAGGAATCATGCTCTTCTTTATGGTTTTTTAGATCAGGATAACCTTTACCAGCAAGATATTCCTCTTCATAGGCAAAATGAGACGCTGCAAATGCTAACAACTGTTCGAGATAAGTTTTTGCCTTTATATCACCTTTCCCTTGAATCATAGAAAAGTAGTAGTCATTCATAATGCCGATTAACTGTTTATGTTGATCATCAAGGATGTCATTACCAACACCATGTGACTCATTCCATTCGAATCTGAAAGTATACAAAAGTACAAATCCTTTAGTAGCTAGTTTTAACGGTTAACTCACAAATATTATGCGAATTAACCGTATTTAAATTATTATCCTTTTGGAATTGCCATACCAGCAAATACCATAACGAATAGAGCAACAGTTTCAATTACGCCCAGAACCATAATGTAGTTTCCAAACCCTTTGCCTGTTTCTGCTAACGCATCAGCAGCTCTTGCTCCAGCTTTGCCCTGATAAAACGCACTTACGCCCATTGCAAGTCCTGCGACAGCACCTAAAATCATTTGATACACATACATGCTGGATGGTAAGTTAGCGGCTCGAATGGATCCACCAAGAATCATTCCGTAAATCGTTTGCGAAAGTGGTGCACCAACAAACGCAATAAGTATAAATGGCGCTACTTTATTTGCTGCGAATGCCTTTTTCCAAGCACCTATTGCCGCCATACCAGCAACTCCTGTTCCCAGTGCAGACCCTATTGCTGCAAATGCTAACGAAAACCCCATATCTCCTAAACCTTCAATCATTTTATCCCTCCTTTTTTTTATTCCTTAAATGGTTCATACTCTTTACCAGACCATTCCATTCCTAAATGACCTGAAAATTCCAACATATTAAGTCGTACTCCATGAACAATTAATGCCATTGCTCCTAATATTATATTAAGTCCATGGCCAATCACAAGTATAAAAACAGCCCCCAAGGTTGCAAACACACTTCCAAAACCGATTCCCATCGCCATATTATTAAAACTCACGGCAACAACAACCGAGGCATAACCAACTGCAAATAATCGAACATAAGATACCACATCTGAAAAAGTACTGATAGCACTTAATGGAATATTCGAAAGAGAAAGCAACGCACCCTTCACCATGTTTTTCTGAGCATTTGCAAATAGAATAACAAGACTAAAGCCAATAATTAATGCCCCTTTCCCAATCATTGGAATCGGCTGACTTAGGACTAAAAGATGGGCAACGAAATAAAGTCCCCAGACAATACCTACCCAACCAATCTGCCCCAATGCACGCAAAGATTTACGGGCTCTGAAAGCCAACAGTAAATGTGCAATGCTTAAATGAACAGCCCCAATAAAAAAACATAAATGCATAATATTTTCTTTATTATCCACTCCAAAACTTGAAATTGAAGGAATAATCAGAGAACTAAATACTGGTAATTGAGCTATTTTTTCAACCCCAAACCAAGTCCCTGTAATGGCTCCCCAGAAAATAGTCGCACCACTCATCGCATACATTAAGAAAAAAGGTTCGGATGGAGCATTTTTAAACTTTTTTCTTGCAAAAAATGTCAGGACTACAAATAACACGCCATAACCTGCATCACCAATTAACATTGCAAAAAACAGACCGAAAAACAGTAAGAACCACATACTGATATCAAATTCATTATAATTGGGTACAGTTCCCATAAATTTAAATACAGGAGCGATAATGTTTATCCATCTCTTGTTTTTTATTAGTACAGGAGGGTTGTCCTCCTCCGTACACGCTTCAAACATATAACCACAATCATTTGTGTCGCAATATTCTTTGATCTTTTTAACCTGATCTACCGGGACATATCCTCTTATGTAACAAAGAAGACCTTCTTCTCCCATTCCAAATCGGATAGTTTCAAACTCGAGCTGTTTTACTAATTGATTTTGATACTTTTCAAAAGTATTTACATACTGAACACTGACTTTAAAATCACTTTCTATACGATCGATTTTATGTGTAACTCTAATTAATTCGGATTCAACTTGTTTGAACTCCATTTCAGGGAGATGATCCTCTTTTAACTCTAGTTTTTCTTCAAGAGATCGACTAATCAAAGCAAGTTTTAAATCAAATTTTCCCTCATTAACAACAAATAAATTGGGATTATCTTTATTTTTATCCATAAATGATCGAGGTGCCTGATATAATTTGACGTAAAAACCAGATTCCTCAAGATGTTTTATACTATTTAATGACACTTTCCCCCATTCGTTGTACCACTCTTGCTGCTTTAATAATGACTCTTTTTTTCTTTCCAGATCTGTTCGTTCATCATCTAGCATTAGCACTTCTTCAACAGCACTTGTTACATCGTCAATCTCTGATAACATTTTCATGTCTGGATACATTTTTAGAAGACTTAACGCATTTTTGACATCCGTAATTTCATCTTCTAATGTCCCAACATTTGCAGATAAGGGAGTCTTAATCTGCTCAACATGAATAACCCCAAGTTTCCTCAACTGGTGTAAAACAGACGAAACCTGCGTCTTGATTGTAAAAAGGGTTACTTTCTCCATTGGAATAATCATGCGGCTCTCTCCATTTTTTTCTTTTCAACCTTTGTTTTTGCAATCTTCCCACGAACCACCGCAGCCGTATCCATATCTCCCAGATATATTTTAATTTTTCTAATATTGTTCTTAGATTTTGGGATCATAACCTTATCAAACAGGTTTATACGCTGAATGGTAACCCGCAATTCCTCTTTAATTATTTCTTGTTGTTTATGCAAAATGTCCTGCTCAATCTTTAGCTCCATAATTTGCTTTACAACCACAACCCCACGATCTACCCATAAAGGATACTGTGTATAATCATAGGGTTTGTTCTCAAATACCACTCCGTCAAATAATTCGATATCACTACCGGCAATATTTCCAATAGATCGGTTAATTTCTTTTATCTCAAAAAGAGTTCGAAGATCAATATCCTCGGAAAATAAGTCAACCCAACTATTAATATTTTTTTCAAGAATATCGATTTCATTCTCAATACGATCGATAGAATCCTGAATTCTACGAATTTCAACAAGCAATTGTGTTTTCTTCAACTCTAATGTCGGAAGATATCGCTGATATCGCTTTAGCGAATCCTTTTGCTTTTTATACTCATTTTTTGTTAATCTAATCTTTGCCATCTTCTCGCTCTATTTCGTCGGCCAAAACTCTTCGATAAGCTCGGATCGGAAACCAGTTTCTTCCTTTGTAAAACAATCCGCTAATATCTCCCAGCCTCTATCTAAAGCATCTTCGAGAGGAATATTTAATGTTAAGTCCATCATTGTTCCCTCAAATTGACTACCATATTTTAAAAGTTTACTATCCCAATCCGTCATTCTAAATCCCATGGATCTCTTTTCTTCAGCTTCAAGATACTGAGCATACAATTGAATCATTCCATCCATAATAGCTCGATGGTCTTTTCTTGTTGTGCCATTTACCTGTTGCTTCAATCGACTTAAAGACCCGAAAGGTTCAATTCGACCATTCCTTAAATAAAACTGACCTTCTGTAATATACCCAGTATTATCAGGGACTGGATGAGTGACATCATCACCTGGCATGGTTGTAACGGCTAAGGTCGTAATTGACCCAGCATTGTCAAAGTCAACCGCTTTTTCATAACGAGATGCAAGCTGTGAATACAAGTCACCAGGATAACCACGATTGGATGGAACCTGTTCCATCGTAATTGCAATTTCTTTCATTGCATCTGCAAAGTTAGTCATATCAGTTAAAAGAACCAAAACATCTTTTCCTGCTAAAGCAAATTTTTCAGCAACAGCTAAACACAAATCAGGAACCATCAAACCCTCAACAACTGGGTCAGATGCTGTATGCATAAAAAATATCGATCGGTTCAATGCGCCACCTTTTTCAAGCTCATTCTTAAAATACATATATTCATCAAACTTTAATCCCATTCCACCCAGAACAATCATATCTACTTCCGCTTGCAACGCAATTCTGGCAAGAAGTTCATTATAGGGCTCACCAGATACAGAAAATATCGGCAATTTTTGAGAAACAACCAGAGAGTTAAATACATCAATCATCGGAATATTGGTTCGAATCATCCGTTTTGGAATTATTCGTTTGGAAGGATTAACTGACGGACCTGCTATTTCAATCATATTATCAGTCAAGGAAGGCCCTTTATCTCTTGGCTGACCTGAACCATCAAATACTCTACCTAACATATTTTCAGAAAATGTCACTTGCATAGGATGGCCAAGAAAGCGAACCTCATCATCTGTTGAAACACCTTTTGAACCTGAAAACACCTGTAATGAAACTAAATCCGCCTCCAATTTGATAACCTGAGCAAGCGTTTTGCCTCTAGATGTCGTCACTTCCGCAAGTTCCTCATAGGCAACATCCTCAGCTCGAACAGTTATGACATTACCAACGATACTTAGAATTTTATTATATACTTTTTTCATTCGCTCTCTTGTCCTTTTCTTTTTATTTAATTTATATTGTCTCTTCTTGAGCAACCGATTGTTTTATATGATTCACAATTTGATTTTCCTGCTCATTAAATTTATCCGTTTTAAATTCAATATAATTCCAATCAATGAAATACTGTCTTAATTTTACGAAAAACGAACGTGCATCATCTTTATTATTAAACACATAAGAATCCATAATAATTTTGTATATAACGTCAAACACATATGATTGTCTATCTGGAGCACAGGCCGCATCAACTGGATCGTATCCGTTCTGTTGAAGGTAAACTGAATCCAACAGGTCACCTTTCAAATAGGTTACAAAATCGTCAACAGACGTTCCTTCTTCTCCAACAACCATCATCATTTGATGGACATCATTACTTTTACTTAAAATTGTATGCGCTTGTTTTACTTTTTCCGAAGAAATAATTCCTTTATATTTGGACCAACTATCTAAGGGATCAATTGAAGGAAATTTTCTGGCATTTGAGCGTTCTCTGGATAAGCCATGGAATCCACCAACAACTTTTAACGTTGCCTGTGTTACAGGCTCTTCAAAGTTTCCTCCGGCTGGAGATACTGTTCCGCCAATCGTCATACTACCAAATCGGCCATCATGAAGTTCCACATATCCTGCTCTCTCATAGAATTCTGCTATTCGAGACTCTAAATAGGCTGGGAAGGCTTCTTCTCCTGGGATTTCTTCTAAACGACCTGAAACTTCACGCATGGCTTGTGCCCATCTGGAAGTAGAATCAGCAAGTAACAATACATTTAATCCCATTTGTCGATAATACTCACCCAATGTTGCTGCCGTATAAACCGATGCTTCTCTTGCTGCAACTGGCATGGAAGAAGTATTACAAATAATAATGGTTCTCTCCATTAACGATTTTCCAGTACGAGGGTCTATTAATTCAGGAAACTCGCGAAGCGTTTCAACTACTTCTCCAGCTCTTTCACCACAAGCAGCAATAATAACAATATCAACTTCTGCATAACGACTGGTAATTTGCTGCATAACAGTTTTTCCAGCTCCGAATGGCCCAGGAATACAATATGTTCCACCTTTAGATATTGGGAAAAAAGTATCAACAATTCTTACTTTAGTCGTCATCGGTTCAACCGGCACATGCTTTTGCGCATAAGCTTTAATGGGAACCTTCACGGGCCATTCAAACGTCATAGTAATCTGAGTAACATGCCCTTTTGAATCCTTAATCCCTGCGATTGGATCTTTCACGCAATAATCGCCCTCATTTGCAACCCAATCAACTGTATATTCCCCATTAAAATTAAAGGGAACCATAATCATATGCTTAAACATTCCTTCTGGAACACTGCCTACTGCCATACCTTTTAAAATTTGATCTCCCTGACTAACGGACGGAGTAAAATGCCATCTTCTATTAAAATCAATTGCATCCAACACTACTCCTTTAGGTAAAAAGAATCCATGAGCCTCTGCTAAAGCAGGCAAAGGGTTCTGTAGACCGTCATACACTTGAGAAAGAATTCCAGGCCCAAGCTGAACAGATAGCATTTCTCCACTAAATTCAACTATATCACCTATCTTTAGCCCCTTTGTCATTTCATAAACCTGCATAAAAGCAGTATCACCCGTAATTTTAATAACTTCTGCCTTTAGTCGTTCAGCTCCTCGAACAACAAATCCAAGTTCATTCTGAATAATCGGACCATCTACTATGACTGTTATCATGTTACCGTTAATTGAATTTATCTTACCTTTTGTACTCATATTTATCTCCTCAATACAGACAACCCTTATTTGTGTTGACTTATATTATTTTGCTCAAGCAGCAGCCAGTTCTACCATGCATGTATTTAGAAACTTTCCCCGCCCTATTTCCTTATTAAATGACTCAATTCTCCATAAAACCTGTAATTTCATATGGTATAGAACCAAATATGTCATATCTGAATAATGGCCAAACTGCTTTTCCTCATAAAAATCCCATCGGTATTTTAACAGCCGTAATTCTACTTCCAGTGGATTTCCTTCTTTGATGAATGACATAGGAAACAAATTGATTTTATATTCAAAATCCTCATGAACAGATTGACGATATTTTGCTAGCTCGCTCCTTAAATCATATTCAAATTGAGTACACTCAGCTAATATTTTAAACCCAGTCTTTTGCATTATATTGTTTATATCGACCGACATTAGAATGTTTAAATCTTCTTTAGTAAGCCATTTAGCAGCTTCTTCCTTAAAAAAAATCATAGAAGGAATGTTTTCTTTTTGTTGGAACATCAATCCTGGTAATTGAGCTGCAAAATAATAATACTTATCCATTTAACTACCCCAATAATTCTGCTATCTTCGGATTTAAAAATACTTTCAATGCCTCGATGATAGCTTCATCTGTAATATCATAACTAATGCTATCACCTTGAACACTAATTCTAAAGCCACTGCCAATCTTATTATCAAGTTTAACAATTGCATCGCGTTTTAGCTCACCAACCAGCATTTGTTTAAGTTTTTCTACATCAATTGAACCAGCCACCACTTCAATATTTTTTCCTTCAGTCCAATTGCTCACGATTTTAAGAATTAAATCTTTCATAAACGCTTCATTAAACGCAATTGATACTTGTTTACTAAGCGCTTTATCGAACATTTCAAGAATTTTATTTCTAAGAACCAATACTGTATCCCTCGAAGCCTGTCGTATCGAATTTTCAGTATTAACTTGAAAATTTTCGGATTCTTTCTTAGATTTTATTTTCATTTCCTCAGCGTCACTCTTTGCTTTTTCAATAATAGAGACCGCTTCCATTCTGGCTTTTTCTATTATTTCATTTGCATGACCATTAGCAGAATCTATCCCCTCATTTTTTATTCTTTCAATTAATTTATCTAGTTGGACTTCCATAATTCCCTCCTCATGCCTAGCATGTAAATTTCTACAATTTATGTGTGTAAAAGTGTCCCCGATTTTAAATAAATTATATAAGTAATTACTTTTATAGTCAACGCAAGTAGTATTTTTACTTAAAAAAGCACATATTATCCATCAGTATTTATCCTCTTTTAATATAAGGCATTTTTTGATATAGTAAGCCTATCTTAGATATGATAATAAAGGTTGATTAATCGATGATTAAAAAAGGATTTACCCTAATCGAACTCCTCATAGTTATGACTGTTCTCGCTATTCTTGCAGGGATACTCGTACCATCATTTCGAGGATACCAAAATGAAGCATGGCTGGTAAAAGCTGAAGGAGATATTGGAACATTACAAATGGCAGTAGAAAGTTTTTTCAGAAGCCATGATAATCGATATCCAGACACATTAGATGAATTGATGACCTCAGACACACGATATATAGATAAGCTGCCTAAAGATCCATTCAACACAGACCGAGCAGCTTATGGATATGAGATCGTATTAAAAAAGCCAGGGAATGAACCCTTTTATGTTATTTACTCAAATGGTCCTAATCGTATTAAAAACTGGGACTGGAATACAAGTAAAGGCCTTGTTCTTCTTAATGAAGAAAGTGATGATGTTCTATTTACAAATGCAATAATAGAATAAATACATATATCAATATTTAATTTCAAGGTATAATACTAAATAATAAAATTTGGAGGTAATGATACGTGAGTGATAAATTATTAAGCTGCAAACATGGTATTCATAAATTATCCTGTGCATACTGCAAAGAGATGGAAGATAAAATAGTGGTTCAAGAAATAGAAGATGCCTCAAATCATAGCTGGCATAGTAGTTCGTATCTTGATAACGCAGCACATAACTCAGCCTTTGTAGAACAGGAATACGACATTGAAATAGACATGGATGACGATTCATTCGACATGGATTAAAAATTAAATAAACAATTTATAAAAAAAAGGAACACAGATTGTGTTCCTTTTTTTTGCATTTTTTTGAGGAGTGAGATTCACTCACCCCTCATTATTCATTATATTATTTGGAATATTTGTAAGTAGACCAATCAAACAAATCTTTAATGAAGATCTGCCCTAACTTACTGTTATAAACAAACTTAGCAACCTCCGCACGAGAAACCTGTCTATCCGGTTGGAATGTTCCATCTGGGTAACCTGTAACTAGGCCATTTGCTATCGCAACATCAATATATGGATTCACCCAATGACTATTAGGTACATCCGCAAACTTGCTAATAGGAGTACGTAGTGGCAAACTCAACCCATCCATTTTCACTAGACTGGATACAACTTCTGATCTAATTGCACTTCGATTTGGATAAAAATGTCGTGTTCGATCACCCGACATTAAACCAGCATCATAAACTGCCATAATATAAGGAGCAGCCCAATGACTAGCAACGTCAACAAATACATCGGGGTCAGCTTGATTAGAATTACTTAACTCTAACTGCTTCGTTCGAACTAATAAAACAGCAAACTCTGAACGTTTTACCATATTATTCGGACCGAATGTCTTATCTGGATAACCTTTAATTAACTTAGTAGTAGCAAGCTCTTCAATATATTTCTTTGCCCAGTATTTTTCTGAAACATCTTTAAAACTCTCAAGATAGAGAATCCGAACATCTTGATAGCCTAAAAGTTTTCGATCATTTCCATAAGCTCGAATTCGAATAACCTGTTTTCCAGTATTCTCAAAGGCAACATCTGTTTTAAAATAATCACCGTTAAGAGGAATAAACTTTTCATTTACCTGAACCGACACAACATCCGGAGCAACTGTCCCAACAACCTTCTGTATATTCTGGTAAGTCACCATTTTATCACTCGGTCGATCTAAGTTAATGTAAGAAATATCTTCTCTCTTATCCTCTTTTGGATTAAAAATGTCAATCAGCATTGAAACATAATGAGAATTATTCCCATCAATGTTATTTGGATCAATCACATACGCATAATCAAAATGAAGACCTTGATAGTATATCCCAAAACCAAGAGAATATTTCTGGATAGTTTCTGTACTGATTGCATCTTTTGCAACTTCAGAAAAAGCCATACCTGCTCTTAATGCCAAAAACGTATAAGGTTTGTATTCTAAGGCATATTTTGGCAATACTTTATTATATTGGTTCACAACATCCACATCCACAAGTAAGTCCATTGATTGACCTTTGATATACAATAAGTTTTCTTCTTTTTCGCCAATTAATGAATACTTAAGTCCAACATTCATACCATATTCCATATTTGATTTAGAATTTGTATTCCATTGAATTGTAGAAGGCAAAAAGTTACGATAAACTAATGACAAGCTGAGAACTGGATCCACTTGGTACAAAGCACCAAAATCTGCATTAAAACCTGATCCATTGGCAGATAAACCTCCTCCGACATTTTCCATCATTAACTTTCCAGTAATACCCAATGAAAGATTTTCGCCCTTAGTAATAGGAGTTTTAAATTTTGAGGCTAATCCCATTGTCAAAACCAAATTTGAATAATCAGAGCTTCCTGTGCTGATAATCCGTCCAGTTGAAGGATCGATACCTGTAACAGGAATCCCACTAACTCCGCTATAATTACCACCGATCGCCAGCGTCATGTTTTCCATAGGATATACAAAACCACTGTTTAGTGAAAAAATCGAATCAAGCATGGTGTTCTGCATCATACCAAACTGCATACTTGATAGCTGAATCAATCCAGCAGGATTTAAGTATAAAGCAGTATAATCATCTGCTAACGCAGAAAAAGCGTTACTTAATCCGACTGCTCTTGCACTTGTCTTTGACATTGATGGATCAATCTCAAAAAGTCCAAATGTCAGAGAAATTAAAGCGACTATCAATACTGAATGTTTTAGTGTTTTCATTTGATCCACCTCCTTATTTTATTACCAGGAACTTGCCTGTACCAACAATTTTGTTACTTGAAACCAGTCGAATAATATAAACGCCATTCGCCCACTTAGAACCAAACGAGCTTGTGTTTGTAACGGTAACGGTGTTATAGCCAACACTGCCGCCAACGCCATTTGCAAGGAATGTATCTTTATAAACTAGCTGACCAGCGATGTTATAAATATACATCTTTAAATTGGCTGCCTGATTCAACTCATAAGCGACCGTTAAGTTTCCATTATCAGGATTATAAGGCGCCGGATATGGAAGAATCTGACTGCCAGCTTTCAGTGCAACGGATTCATTAACCGCAACTCTTACTGTAAGACTTCTGGCTATCGATAAATTACCGAGTGAATCTTCTGCTTGGAACGTAAGTGTGTTTGTATTTTGAGTTAACTGAACACTCACAAGCACAATGTTAAATGTTGAAGTCGCATTAAACGTGATGGTCTTTGATACCGCTCCTGTGATGTTTAAGCTAATCAATTGATTTGATGATGGTGGCGTTACAGTTACATAAACAGCAATCGTCACTTGTCCATCCACATAATCATTATTATACACATTTGAGCTGACACCCGATGTATTTACCAATTTAAAATTGGTACTTACATTCATGGCAGCTTGAAGACCAGTATCGGTTAAGATTACTTGCTTTTTAGCTCCCACTGAAAAATTACCAGCACCATCATAAGCAAATAATGTGTAGTAGTAAGTTACATTTTTGGTTAATGGGCTCATATTATCGTTATAGAAACTTGCTGATCCTTGATAAATAAATGCCCCGTCACTCTCATTTACTGCATAACCGCTTGTTTTTCTAATAACTCGAGTACCAACATTGTCAGAACTAACAGACGGAGTCCAATTGATCTTAAATTGAACAGGATTATCATTTAATACGCTTATACTAACACCCGTTGGTGCAACCGGAGCTGTAACATCATTATTGATAAAATTGATTTCATCTACTCTATACCAACCTGTTTCTCCACTTGCTTGAGAGGAGGCTTTAAACTGAATCGCCTTCATTTTATTCAATACATTTGCAATGCTCTTTGATGAACCCCATCCTGCTTGAGCAAAATCCGTAAACGCTATTGTGTATTTTGTCCAAGAACCAGGCGTACTGTTGATTGTATAAGTAAAATCATCGTCATCTACAACCTCGCCCGATTTCAGTACAACAGATAATTGTTTACCATTGCCTTTTACAAAGAATTCAACGCCAGTGTATTGACTCATATTCAGTTCAGCTGTATTAGCTGTAACATCTGCACCCAATCCAGCAAATCGATACTGATAAGCACCACCCAATGTGTAATCTACTCGATTTGAATAGGTCGTACCGTTTGCAGCATCTGCATTTGTAACCTGCATTGTGACAATTGAGTTACCACCATTGTTTAATACATCGGAAAATGTATACCAGTAATATTTCCAATTATTCTGATAATTTGCATCTTCAAAATTTTCGAATATATTTCCACTAGAAGGTATAACAACCGTCGCTGTCGGAATCGCTGATACAGTTACACCAGATGCATAATTTAGACTGTAATCATAAGCAAATAATGTGTAATAGTAAGTCACACCAGTTGAAACTGAACTATCGGTATAGCTTGAACCATTACTATTATAAATGGTAGCTCCAGCCGTTACCGTAGTTGGATACGTTGTTGTACTTCTAACAACTCGAGTTCCTGCATTGTCCGGACTAGTAGAAGAAGTCCAACTTAAAGCAACACTCGTCGGATTTACCACTTTGGAAACTCCAGTAACATTTGCCGGAGGAGTATTATCCGTTGGAATATTTGAAGTTGTAAAACTCACTTCATCTATTCTATACCAGCCATTTTCTCCACTTACTTTTGAAGACGCTTTAAATTGCACTGCCTTCATCTGCGTTAATGCACCAAGGATACTCTTTGGAGCACCCCATCCACTTTGTGAGAAGCTAGTAAATGGAATGATATATCTTACCCAATCACTGGTTGTGTTTATAGTATAAACAAAATCATCATTATCTGTGACGATGCCTGATCGTAATACAACATTCATTTGATTGCCACTTCCTTTGGCATAAAACACAAGTCCTGAATATTGGCTCATATTAAGTTCAGCTGAATTAGCGGTAACATCTGTTGCAACAGCAGCAAATCTGTCAGCATAAATATTATTACCTAAAGTATAATTCACACGATTTGAAACGGTTGTTCCATTTGCCGCATCCAGTGCATTGATCTGCATAGCAACAACTGAGTTTCCTCCATTGCCAGTATCATTGAATGTATACCAATAATGACCAAACTTATTCTGAGTATCTCCATCTTCAAAATTATCCAACATTACACCAATACTTGCAGTAACAGTTGCTGGAATTGGAGTTGCCGATAAGGTAACCCCTGAAGAATAATTTCCATTATTATCATATGCAAATAGTCGATAGTAATATTTTGTTCCGATTATTAAATTAACATCTACAGTTGAACTGCCGTTTTGAGAATAAATAGTAACCCCATTCGTTATCGTTGTAGGATAACCTGTCGTACTTCGAACAATTCGTGTTCCTAGGTTATCTGAACTGATAGAAGGAGTCCAAGCAAGGACAACGTTGCCAACACCAGCTGTAGCAGATGCAGAAGTGACATTTGCAGGAGGTGTTGTATCATTAATTGTTGTCGTTTCAAATATTGTTCTATTTAATGTAATATCAAGTGTTGATCCACTTGCTGCATTCACAATTAAATTACTGATAAATCCGTCATTCGCAGACCAAGCTTCAAATGTTAGTTTATCGGCACTTGATAATGTATCAAAATAAGTACCATCTGTTTTCTTAAAGTTAGCAAATTTAATCGTTCTTTCATATAAAGAATTAGTTGATGTCGGATGATAAAGAATATCATTTTTTAAACTTGTCACCCCAGATTTTGTTGCTTTAACGAGCACAATTACATCGTTCGCAACAGAATTTAATGATAAATATTTATAAATATGAGTAATATCAATTTCCTGACCAAGATTAGGAGGAAACGGAATTGATTCTACTGGACAGGTTTTAACTATGTAATAACTTCCAAAATTATTATCCTGAGTACCACCTGAAAAAACTGAAAAATAATAACTAGTCTGAGAATTGATAACACCAACTCCCGGTAAACCTGTATAAACTTCAACTTTATGAAGCTTACCAGTATAAGCACTACCCTTTACATCATAAACAATTGTATTCACACTTGATTGATTGGAACCGAACTTAATATATCCTGACTCACTGTTCTCTGAATACCAAAGAACAGTAAAACCGCTTGACGTCATGTCTGCTGTTACAACACCCTTAGGAGTGCCAGCAAAGGCACTCCCAAAGATGACTAAGGTTAAAACCGAAACTAATACTTTTTGTAGTATATTTTTCATATTTTTAATCCTATTACTTTACTGGTGTCCAGTTAAATGTTCCTGCAGAACCGAACTGAACAAAGAATCCTCCAAACTTATCAATGTTAAACGTATCACCTGTTCCTGTTTCACAATTAAAGAACTTCCATGAACCATTCTCTAGTTTGTAAACTCGAGTGATGTCTCCACCTTTGGTTCTGATTTCACTTGCTAATTCCTGAACAGTATAGACCTGACCAATTGTTTTCCCAAAGCTATTCCAACCCTGAGTGAAGTTATAAGTATGAGATGCAACTGTTTGTCCAGCTGGTAAATAGTTACCATTCACTGAAGAATTTACCCATATTGCTTCACCATATGATAGAACTGGATCATCACCCGGATAGCTCTTCCATGCTTTGGTAGCATTATCATGATAGTACACTTTTACAATATTTGCTCCGCCACCGAATTGGGCATTCATTGATGCTACAACTTCACTTACTTTGTTTCCGGTAATTCCGATAGAGATCAAGTTCCATCCGACATGAATTGCAATTCTTGCATCATTTGGATTTGTCCCTGCCTGATATTCTTGCAAGTTTGTTTTTCCATCACCATCTGAGTCTACGCCACTATAATTTGTAGCAGGATTCAATTCATAAGCGATTAACCAGTAATCCGGAATTCCGTCGCCTGTTGTATCAGTATAAGTTGTACTATTTACAGATACTGGTGATGAACCAACCAAATACTCAGTATAGTTATTCAAACCATCGCTATCCAAGTCACCAACTGCGTCATTTACCAATGGATTAAGTCCGAAACGTGTTTCCCAGTTATTCGGCATTCCATCACCATCTGTATCAATTAACTGACCATTAGCTAATAATGGGCTGGTAAAGTTATGATACTCAATCAAATTCGGCATATTGTCAGCATCTTTATCTCCGGCAGGACCATTAATACCAGCTGCTGAATTAACGCTTAAACCATACAATCTTTCCCATTCATCCGGCAAGTAGTCGCTATCAACATCCGTTGTATAGTACACAACATTCGTTAATTGCATATCCGCAATGAACACATCGACAACACCGTTCTTCGTTACTGAATTAAACGCTAAACCAATAAATGCCACTCCCGGATATCTGGATGGAACAGGAGTAAAATTCTGTATATTATCACCAGAGGCTGCTGATTCATCAAGCATTGCAGGTATCGGGATATAATAATCCAGTGTCCCAGTGCTTCCTAAAGTAATATCTACTTTAAATCCGTCATCTGAATTCGCATCAACTGAATAATTCGCATTATCATTATCTACGATTCTCAAAGACAGGTTGTCACCCACTTGACCATTGTTTCGGATTGTTAGCTTGATGTATGTATATGGAGTCCAATCAAATAGATAGTTTCCAACATACTTGCTAAAATAACCGGCATAATAGTTACTTGCTGTGCCAGACAATCTGACTCCACCATTGCTAATTTGAGCTGTTGTAAACGCTTTAACATCCCATGATGTAGCACTAATATTCGTTGTTCCTTGGAAATCTAATAGATTTGGGAATAAATCCGCAACATTTGGCAACAGATTATATGCGTACTCATCTAAATTTGAGAATCCGTCGCTATCTAGATCATCTGCAGATCCAAAAGGAGTTGATGCACTATTTGCACTTAAGCCATACTGGACTTCCCATGCATTTGGCAAACCGTCACCATCTGTGTCATCTGAAGTTGGAACAGTTGTAAGTAGAATGTTATCTAAATACATATGAACCTGTCCAGCTGATGTTCTACTGTTAAATGCAAAACCAATAATATTTGCACCACCAACATCTCCACTTGGAGCTGGATTAAAGACATCATCGCCTACTCCTAGATTTGTATCAACAAACTTATTAAGAAGCACTGTAAAATATTGCCATGTATTTGTATTGTTAATTACTTGTTCAAATTCCCATACATCTGTTCCAAGACCGAAATCATTATCCTGAATCTGGATCTTAATCTTATCTCCGATTTGTCCAAGATTCTTGACAACAAACTTCATACTCTTATAAGAACTATTCCAATCCATTGAACCGTCTTGTGTCCATGCAGACATATAACCTGCATAATAAGCAGATGCAACACCAGATACTTCCATAGATTTTGCCCCATTATAAATAACTGATACATCCGTTGTATTAGCAATTGCTGCAGTAAAACCTACAGGAGTTGGGATCCACGTGTAACCATATCCTTCAAAATTATCAATAATTGGAAATTGATTCGCCACATTTAAGTCTGTTCCAAATAATAATTCGTTGTAATTTGTTAACCCATCATGATCTGCATCTAACAACGCATCATTAGAAACACTGTCACTAAGACCTGCTGGTCCTTCAAGTGAAGCTAGCATTCCGTCCTCATCTACGTCAGGGCCAGACATACTCTGAACTAATTCTATATTATCAATTAGAACAGCAACACTACCGTTTGCTTCTGTAGATGCCAAACTAAATCCGACCATAACTCCACCCGGGTAAAGTTTGTTTCCAATAAATAGCTGGTCAGGATTAAATTTACCATCCCCACCGATACTACTATCTTTGGCTAAATTTGTATTAATCGGAATATATATTTCTTTCCAGGCATCTTTCTTTACTAAATTAAGAGAGACTTCAAAAACATCGGTATAACTACCTTTATTGACATCATAACCACTACTTGAAGCGTACGTCCCCACATTATCATTTTCATAAATATCAATTCTAAGTTTAGTTCCAATATTCCCCACATTTTTTACAACCAATTTAATATAGTTATATTGTCCCCAATCCACATTTTGTCCACCACCAATATATTTTGATGCATACCCTGAATAATACGTTGAAGAGCTTGGTGCTGATAATTTCATAGCAAAATTATCATAATAAGCATCTGAAGTAATTATTGCTGTCATACTTGATGCAGGGTCTACATTCCAAGATATAATCGATCCCTTTTCAAAGTTATCAATAATTGGAAAGTCTGAATCGGCCATAACAATTTGAGCAGAAGGTACAGATAATGGTATTCGTAATTGTTGAACCATATTATTTTCGGAATAAGAATTAATAACTAAAACATCCGTCGCGCTATAATTGAAATAATTATCTAACGCATTTGTAAGGAAGTTTCCTTTAACGACCTGTATATAGGTTTCATAAGTATCAATTTTTGCCATAAGACTTCTTGTTGCAGACTTACCATTGTTGCCGCTACCATTTGCATCCTCAAGATACATCACACATAGAGTATCAGATGTTACTTTTGTCCAACCACTGATACCTTCTGTATATAAACTGACATTAAGCTCATCTCCAGGTGTAGGGAATATAGAAATAACTTTACCTGTAGTAAATGTCATCGTCTGAGTTGTTCCGCCTGAGTTCACTTGAAAAGTATAGGAAGTCTGAGGGTTAAGTCCTGTTAGCTCTATGTAATGGATTAAATGATTTCCAGCTCTGGAATCGGTAAATACCGTCCCTGCTAAAGCTCCACCAACTATAGTAACGGTACCAGTTTCTGAACCAGCACTAATCCATGATACATCACCTTTACTATAACTAATATTTGTAACTCTTAAATCTTGAATAGTTGATGAAAAAACCATTGAACACAATACTAACACTGCTAACACAATTGACCGAATCTTCATTGCTTTCCTCCTGTATATTTTTTGACGTTTACTTATTCTAGCACTTCTTAGCAATATATCAACAAGTAAAAGCCTACATCAATATATCGGCAAGAGAGTTGCATTATCTCAACGATCTTTTTAGCCATGAAAATAAACAGGCGTTTTTCTTTACAGAAAACCCGACATAAACCTTATAGGATAAGAGACACGTTGTTTTTCAATTATTTTTTTCGATATATTTTCATTTGGTGTTTTTTATTAACGAATAGTACATTTCAATTTATAAACCAACTGTCATGTTATCTATAGCTTAATTTAAATATTTACTGACCCGCTAGTCACAATTAAATAACAATGGCATCAACTTCACCATCGAAAAATCTAAGAGTAATTTTATCAGAGTGATTTAATTGTGTTGCGCTTTTTACAAAATTGGAACTTTTTTTCACCATAACATATCCTTTTTTAATAAATAATTGAGGATTTAAAGATTCTAACTTTGACTGAAGCATAATTAAAAACTGTTTTTTATTATTTATGATATTTTTAATACTACTTTTTAAAGAAAAGCTTAAATCCGCTATCAACATATTCTGTTCTTGTACTTTGCTTAAAAGTAGATGTTTCAGCTTATCAGAGATTGAAACCATTTGCTGCAAATATTCTTCTTTGGGTAGAGAAACCATTACGCCAGCCGATGTTGGTGTAGCTGCTCTAGCATCCGCAACAAAATCTGATATTGTAAAATCAACTTCATGCCCGACTGCTGATATGATTGGAATTTTAGAATTAAATATTGCACGTGCCACTATTTCCTCATTAAAGCCCCACAATTCTTCAATACTTCCACCACCTCTTGCCAAAACAAGTACGTCTAGACTTCCAAGTTTATTGGAAAGCTCGATAGAAGCCACAATACTGGGTGCCGCATTCTTCCCCTGCACCACTGTAGGAACAATAAATATTTGAACAGATGGGTTACGTCCTCTGATCGTAGCGACAACATCATGTAACGCTGCTCCAGTTGGAGATGTTATAACACCCACAGACTTTGGATACATAGGAATCTGCTTCTTGTACTCAGAACTAAATAGTCCTTCGTCCTGAAGTTTACGCTTAAGTTGCTCAAAAGCAATCGCAAGTGCACCAATGCCGGCAGGCTCAATATATTGAACCTGATATGTGTAAACCCCTCTTTTTTCATAAATAGACAATTTGCCCCGAGTTATAACCTCCATATTATCTTTTAAATCAAACCCTAAACGATTCGAAGCAAAAATAACACAGCTTATTTGAGCAGAGTCATCCTTTAATGTAAAATAGAGTTGATTACCAGATCGATACTCCCGAAGATTTGAAACCTCCCCTTTAATCCAGATGTTTTGGAGGAATTCATCATTATCAACGATTAGTTTTAAGTACTTAGTTATCTCGGTTACTGTAAATACCTTATCTGTCATTTATTACTTACAGAGTACACACATAGCTTACTTATTGGCTTTGATTAACTTAATAAATTCATCGAACAAATAATCGCTATCATGAGGGCCTGGAGCAGATTCTGGATGATATTGAACTGAAAATGCCGGTTTTTCCTTGTGCCGAATTCCTTCCATTGTATGATCATTTAAATTAACATGCGTTACCTCAATATTATCTTTCGCTGTTTTCATATCAACACAGAACCCATGATTTTGAGACGTAATTTCAACCCGATCTGTTTTTAAATTTTTTACAGGTTGATTACCACCACGATGACCGAACTTAAGTTTGTAAGTTTTTGCTCCAGAGGCAATACCCAGAAGCTGATGACCTAAACAAATTCCAAAGAGTGGAATATTTTCCTCTAAAAGACCTTTAATATTTTCAATGGCATAAGTTACGGCTGCTGGATCTCCAGGGCCATTAGATAAGAAAACACCATCCGGTTTGTATTTTTCAATCACGTCTTTATATGAAGTATTAGCAGGAACAATAGTTAAATGACAGCCTCTATCATTTAGCTTTCTCAAAATATTTCGTTTAACCCCATAATCATAAACCACGACATTAAACTTAGCTCTTTCCGAAACAGTATCATAAGCCAATAAACTTATGTTTGATTTCTCTTCAAAACTGTATGCAGATTTGCAGCTTACGTCTTTAACTAAATCCATTCCATTCATTTGTGGAGAAGCCAACACTTTTTTTAATAAACTATCTTGGTCTAAATCGATAGACGATATTATCCCCCTCATTGCACCTCTATCACGAATATGTTTTGTTAATGCTCGAGTATCAATACCCTCAATTCCACATACCTTATGTTTTTCTAAATAATCACCTAAATTACCGGTTGCTCTATAGTTTGAATAAACCTTACTGTATTCTTTTACAACAAAGCCACTTACCTGAACCTTTTCAGATTCAACATCATCTGAATTAACACCATAATTGCCAATCATCGGATATGTCATATTTACGATCTGATATTTATAGGAAGGATCCGTTAAGATTTCTTGATATCCACTCATACTTGTATTAAAAACAACTTCACCCAAAACTTCCCCATGATATCCAAAACTCCTGCCAACAAATTTTCTACCATCTTCTAATAATAAAACTGCGCTATTCTGCTTATTCATATTACAAATTCTCCTGCCAAATAATTTTGCCATTAATAATTGTCTTAATGGCTTTTCCCTGCCCTTTTAAATTTATAAATGGAGTGTTTTTACTC
>MFRH01000023.1:0-9318 GCA_001783275.1 Candidatus Margulisbacteria bacterium GWF2_35_9 | reverse complement strand
CCGTCCATTTTTTATCTAGTGATATAACCGTAAGATCCGCCACACTTCCCTTTTGAATATTTCCACTTTTTAGTTTTAATATGTCGGATGGATTTTTTGACCATACTTTCGCAATCAATTCCAGAGGAAACTTTTCTTCTATAACTAATTTTTGAATAGTCAACATAACCGCTGTTTCCAGACCTGTTATTCCGAAAGAAGCAATTCCAAATTCTTTATTCTTATCATCGATACCGTGGGGGGCATGATCAGTTGCGATCACATCGATCGTTCCATCCCGTAACCCTTCAATAATGGCTCTTCGATCTTCCTCAGTTCTAAGTGGGGGGTTCATCTTGGCAGCTGTATTGTAGCCATCGACTTTATCCTCAGTCAAAGTAAAATAATGGGGGGCAGTTTCAGCCGTGACATTTATACCCCGTTGTTTTGCAAATCGAATAATATCAACCGACCCTTTCGTACTGACATGGGCTATATGAATTCGGCCAAAATATTTTGCAACCTCTATACTCTCAGCAATATGAGCTTCCTCTGCTGCTCGGTGATGACCAGGTAAACCGAGCATGGTAGACAATGTTCCTTCGTTCATAACACCTCCATTTGAAAGATCTTTATTTTCACAATGAAGAATTAATGGAACATCATATGGCTTTATATATTGCAACGCTCTTCTTAAAACCAACATATCTGTTACAGGAGAACCATCATCGGTAAAAGCAACAGCTCCCACCTTTAACATCGAGGCCATTTCACTAAGCTCTTTACCTTCTAGATTTTTTGTTATACTTCCAATCGGATATAATTTTGCTTTATTAATTTCCCACGCTTTATCTACCAGAAACTTAACAAGAAACTCGTTATCAATTGCCGGTTGAGTATTTGGCATTGAACATACACCCGTTATTCCACCATGAACTGCTGCAGATAATCCAGATGCAAGAGATTCTTTCTCCTCTTCACCTGGTTCGCGCAAATGCACATGCATATCAATAAATCCGGGAAAAATATACTGTCCATCAAGATCGATAACATCCACCTTTGAAGTTTCTGGAGAAATACCTTTTCCAATTTCTGAAATCTTACCATTTTTGATTAAGATATCTCCATTTGTTACTTTATCAGCAGTAACGATATGTCCGTTTTTTAATAACAAATTCATTCTGTTGTTCTCCTTAACAATAATTTATAAAGAACCGCCATCCGAATAGCTACTCCATTTTTTACTTGTTCCAGTATTACATTATATGGACCATCTGCAACTTCAGTACTAATTTCTATCCCTCTGTTCATCGGCCCAGGATGCATAATTACAACATCTTCCTTAGCTTTTTTCAGACGTTTAGTAGTAATACCATATTCCCGATAATACTCTCGGACTGATGGGAAGAAATTTCCTTTTTGTCTTTCAAACTGGACTCTGAGTACATTTATAAAATCGGCATCTTCAATAGCATCCGATACGCTATGAACAACCTTCACTCCCATATTTTCTATTCCAGCAGGAATCATAGATGATGGACCACACACAACCACATCTGCTCCTAGTTTTTTTAAGCCCCAAATATTGGATTTTGCAACTCTGCTGTGTAATATATCTCCGATAATTGTTACTTTTTTACCTTCAATATAGCCTTTTTCTTCAATCATAGTGAAGATATCGAGTAATGCCTGGGTTGGGTGTTCGTTAAATCCATCTCCGGCATTAATAACCGGTATATTGACCTTTTCAGAAACAAGGTGAGGTGCACCTCCGTTCCCATGTCGAATAATAATACCGTCAATACCCATGGATTCAAGGTTTTTAACTGTATCTATCAAAGTTTCACCTTTTTTAACACTACTGGTTTGAACTGAAAAATTAACCATTCCAGCACCAAGAATTTTAGCAGCCATATCAAAACTAGCTTTGGTTCTTGTACTGGGTTCATAAAAAAGAGATACTAGAATTTTATTATTTAGTGTTGGGACTTTCTTTACAGGACGGTTGAATATTTCTTTAAATAACGTTGCTTGCTGGAGAATACTTTCGATTTCTTGTCGGGATAAATCTTTTAATCCCAGTAGATTTTTTTTCTTGTGCATGCTAAAAAGATATTTTAGTATGGCTGGCCATATTGGGCAAGCAATTTTTTTAGAAACATATTTAAATTTGTATCTCTCCCCTATGTTATAATTATAATCATGTTTCTAAAAACTGAAGGAATTAACCTAAAAACAATTAACTATAGCGAAAGCAGTCAAATCGTAATCATCTTTTCAAAAGAACACGGAAAAATGTCCTTACTCGCAAAGGGAGTTAAAAAGTCATCAAGAAGCTATAAAGGCAAGCTTCAGACGTTTATGCATAACCATTATTTAGTTTCTAAAAAGACCACGATGGGGATCATTTCTCAAATTGATAGCATTCATCCTTTTTTAGATTTATCAAAAAATTATGAAAAAATATCAGCCGCATATCAATGTCTTGACATTGTCTACAAAATTATTCAAGACAATCATCAATACACGGAATTATTTGATTGCTTACTTCAAACTCTTAAGGAAATTGAAACGAATTCAAATATTAGTCATTTTGATAAAATCACATGTTTTAAGAAGCAAATTCTCCATATGGAAGGAATCTTTGCGGATCATACAAAAGATCATCAAATCGACAATCTACTGAACCAATACATCGGACAAAGCAAAGTCATTCTATAGATAATGAACATTAATTTTTTCCCATTATCCCATAAATGTTTCTGGTGCTGCTTAAACTGCATTCATCCTGAGCAGCCTAAAGATCTTGAAATAGAAAAGATAATTGAAATATCACATAAGAAGACAATTAATATTTTTAGCCACTATACATTAATTCTTGATCAATTAAAAAAATACATACAATTTTGCAATCAGCATAATCAAAAAACAGCAATTATTTGCCATGACAAAATAATTGACCAATTAGTAGATATTAAGCCAACGATATTAATTTTTCCGCTTTTCTCGACCATACCTGAAATACACAATCAGTTTACAAACTCCCAATCATTTCACAAGATAATTAGTAGCATTCAACACCTACCGAAGTCTCAAAAACGTATTATAATGTTTTTTACCAACAAGGACAATTTTGCAGAATTGACTGAGTTAAACACCCTAGCATATACATTAAATTCAAATGTGTGGGTAATTCCTATTTCGATTTTCTCAGAAAACGATTTTTCAAAAGAAGACATCCTTTATTTAAAAAGACTTAACCTCTACAAATCACTCTTTTATAGTGCAATAGACACATACCTTTTGAATCATTCCAAAGTTAGAAACACCTGTTATTTGCTAAGAAATTCAATTACTGAAAAAAATATCAGATTAAAAATACAAACAACCATTTTTAATCAACAATTATTTAAGTAATCATATCTAAGATGATTTCGTTAATATCCTTTGCTTTTTTATCATCTACACTTATAATTTATAATAAGATGATAAAAAAAATATTAATTATTAGTTTTCTTTTATTCTCTTTCATTTTTCCATTAGACATTTGGATCACCATTGATAAGTCTCAGCAGGATAACGTTGTTCCAATTTTCAAGAAGTTTTTCCCAAATTCAAACTTATCTATTTTTTATTGGGAAGATGCCTTACCAAAAATGATTTCAAAAATTAAAAGACAGGACTTGCCAGACATTATTCTTACTGGTCATACCTATGTTCCATTTATTGCCACACATTATTCAAAATTTAGTCGAGTTGATCCATTATTCTGGGATATAAGAGCCCTTTATGTCTGGGGAAATAAAGAATATATGCCGATTAATAATTGGTCGGAAATAATTAACTACATTCAAAGTCATACAAACTTTATATCTTTTCCTACAAAGTGGGACCCAAATAGCTTCTACAATTACCTCTCGTTTTTTAACGATCAGTTACCTTTCTGGATTAGCCAAACCCCATTTACAGTGCAAAACATGTTATATACAACCAATTTACTTGCAACACTAAAACGCGGTTATCCTTCTGTCTTTAGAGATAATCCAACAAAATCGTTTCTTAGTCAGGAAACCTCATCTATCATTGCAGGTTTATGGATGTACAACATCTTGAAATTCAGACAAGAACAGTTTACTGTTTATCCTGTTCCAAAATCACAGAATGGAATAGCTGAATTTAAAGGAGCTTATGTTGGAATACTATTTAATGATACTTCTGATACATTAAAAGCTTTAGAATTATTAAATTCTTATGACTTTCAGCAGAAAATATGGATTCCACTAAATTTACTTCCAAGCAATAAGAAGCTTCAATCCACTCTTAAAGCAGATCCTGTTTTGACTAAATTAATTGAAATCAGTAATTCTTCAAGATGGGCAACTTCTATAGAACCTGATATTTTAACTAACCGGATTGAAGTATTAAACTACTTACTTCAAAAACCTGATTTACTTAAAAATTTCAATGAAAAAAAACTCAGAAAATTCTTTAACAATAAGCTGTATTTTAATATAATGAAACTTATCAAGTAATCATTATGGAATTCACACTTAATAAAGCGGAGCAAACATACTGTCTAAATATTGCTAGAGATGCAATCCAATGCAAGCTCAACAATTTCCTTATACCTCCTTTATCGGACTTATATCCTAATTTACAAAAAGTACAGGGAATATTTGTAACACTTACCCTTGCTGGTCGTCTTCGTGGCTGCATTGGGAACATAATTGGGCAACACCCATTACATATTGGCATTCAAAAAATGGCCCTACAGGCAGCATTCCATGATCCAAGATTTATCCCTTTATCGGTAAATGAGTTTAATAATATTCATATTGAGATTAGTGTTTTATCTCCATTGTTTGATATTAATTATAAAGATGTTGTATTGGGAAAACATGGACTACTCATTACTTACAACTATTCATCCGGTGTATTTTTACCTCAAGTCCCTATTGAGCAAAATTGGTCAGAAACTGAATATTTAGAAGGGCTTTGCAATAAAGCTGGTCTTCCAAAAAAAAGTTATTTAAATGAGGATTGTAAGCTTCAAGCATTCACCGCATTTGTTTTTGGAGATGATAAATAATGATAGACAACATTTCCTCATTTACGCCAATTACGCTAACAGAATTTACTGCGAGAAACTCCAATGCTATTTTTAAGGCCGCAACAACCAATAAACCATCAGAATTCTCCCTTCTTCTAAATTCAATAGACAATAATTCGATCATACCAGAAATAAACACTAAGGATTCCTTTGTTAGAACAAATCCTAAATTTGATGAAGTTGGCTCTTATCTTGATTATTACGCCTAATTAAATGCCCAAACACATACAACAAAAAATACTTACGTCTATTCTAATTTTTTTAATAACCATCTCTATTGGAATTATCGGGTATAAAATAATAGCTCCTGATCAATCCATATTAAATGCTTTATATATGACTGTTATTACTCTCACAACAGTCGGTTATGGTGAAATCATTGATTTAAGTGCCAGTCCAAACGGTAAAATATTTACGATGGTGCTCATATTATTTGGAATGGGGAATTTATTATATGTTGTGACTACAATTACATCATTTTTTACTGATGGAAACTTACAAGAAATGCTAAGGAGGAACAAAATGGAGAAACAGATTAATCGACTAGAAAATCATATCATTATTTGCGGAGGAGGAACTATTTGCAGAAAAATAATAGAAGAATTAACCTGTACAGAAAGACAATTTGTCTTAGTATCTACTGATGGAGATGAACTATCAAAACTCGAATTAGAATACAAAGACCTTCTCTATATTAAAGGAGATCCATCCGTTAATGACACGTTAGTTTCTGCCGGCATTCAATCTGCGAATGGGTTAATTACAACACTACCGGATGATAGAGACAATCTATTAGTCATCGTTTCAGCTAAACAACTAAATAACAAGATACGAATTGTATCCCATGCACAGAACTCTGAGTCCATCAGTAAATTCAAAACCCTTGGGGTTGATTCGATTATTTCGCCAAATTTAATTGGGGGATTGCGAATGGTATCGGAAATGATTCGGCCTTCGGTCGTTTCATTTTTAGACGTCATGCTTAGAGAAACAAAAGGAAATACTCGTTTTGAAAATGTAACGATTCAAGCTGGGTCTTCTTTAATTAACAAAACACTCGCTCAATCTGACATTCGAAAACAAACTGGATTATTGGTTGTATCAATAAAAAAACCCAATATTAAGGAATTTATCTATAACCCCTCTCCTGAGGAAATTCTAACATTAAATACAGTATTAATCGTTATAGGAAGTGTTAGTGAAGTATCAAAACTTAGAAGTTTGGCAAATTGTTAAAGACTAAAGTTCGTCCCAAATGAAAAAATAATGCTGGTATTTTTCTCTGTACTTGTTGCAAAACCAATACCAAATTCGAACAAATAAGTATTGAATTGAACACCCTTCATATTTATTAAAAATCCAAAACTTCTGAATACATCTGAACTAAATAAGGCCGACATACTTCCTGAAGCATCAGCCGTGTCCATAAACACGCTGCAATCCAGCTGTGGCACATAGTATCCAAATAACAGATAATCATCAACAACAATAATGGGAAATCTGTATTCAATACTAAGCTTTGCGAATCTACTTCCCTTTCGTTTAGTTAAATAATCATATCCCCTGACTGATAATGTTCTGGGATAACCACCCACGGTAAATTCACCAACAGAACTTAGGCCAATAGTCGCATCCACAAACAGAACATGATTAACATCAAGTCCCGGCAAAAATAATGACAGCTGGTCAACAATCGTTTTTTTGTAATCACCTTGACGCGTCCTCAGACTGAGGTAGTTTTGAAAACCTTTCTCATATGAAATAGAATACGGATACTTGTTTAGCGAACTCCATAAATACGAAGAGTATATATAGTCCGATTTTTCATTATTTTCTTCACGTTGTTCAAGCCCAATATCTATTTCATGATATTGTCGGCCGATTGTTGTTGGGAATAACAACAATTCTTGGGAATAACGATCCGCATCTGCCTTCACCGCCTGCACTTGTATGTATGGATAAATAGCGGTATTCAGATAAGAAAAATTGTAAGACTCATAACCTAAATTATACTGAAATCGAGCTGAAAACTGCTGATATAGCAAGGGGTCGGCAAACATCGTCATAAATGCCACAGAACTTCCATAATCACTTATCGTCATCCAAGGAATAAAATAAAACGAATTTAGATTCCATATACTATATTTCTTTGCCGTTTTTGGATATTTTTCATCAAAAATATTAGCATAAATATTTGATGTTGATTTTTTCTCATTAATCGAATTCATAGTCACCTCAACATCGTTTGTGACATAAATAAATTTGTCCTGGGATACAATTTTTGGCTGATAATAGTCCAACATTTGCGTTGTAGAGATATCTATTTTGGTGAAGTCGCTAATCAGTGCTAGACTGAACCCTCTATCGGTTAATGTCGAATATAAAAGGGTATCATCAAGAATACTTGGATTAAATACCCCAGTTAACACCTGCGTCTTTTTTTCACATTTACCACTCGCACTATTATAGAGATATAGTTGGCTTAACCCTTCCCAATCTGCTACAAAATATAAGTAATTATCTTCAAGAAAGATATCTCGAATATTTCCAGATAAAAGTCTGTTCTCGGTACCCGTTTGAATATTATATTGATATAAGGCATTATCCGTTCCCTTCCGTTTAACATAAAAAATATCGGATTCACAAATTTTTATTGATCCTATATTATCAGCCGTTACGATCAATACTGGTTCTTTAGGCCCAACGTTAAGATATAGACTGTGGATGTCCCCGTCTTCTTTAATATATAACAATCCGTCCTCTGTTCGATCAAAATCAACAACGCCTGCTTCAACCAACTCTTCGGTATGAGTTATCAAATTATATTTAAATAACTTGTGCGACGACATATACAAATTATCTAGCTCATATTTAATAAAATATAAATCATCATGGATAAGCAAATATTGATTACTTAAAGCTGGATCAGAATATAATTTCCCCTTCTGCGTACCCGAAAGGTTGCTTTTTATTATTTGAGGATCTTCCTTTAAATCATTTAAATAATATACAATCTCATCGGGACTAATCCACTGGGGATTCTGGGCATAAATATCACCTGTTACAATAAGCTCATAGGGGCTCTCATCTTTACTGTTATTTATCATTCCCAATTTAACATAATCAATGAATTCTTGATATGCGGCATTGAGTGTTTTATCATATATTTTCTCAAATGCCATTTCAAAACTGGAAATATACTGTTTTCTGCTAAAATAATGAAATGCTGTTATTAATTTCCTTTTACCGTATCTCTTGCACAAATAATCCACAAACTCAGCCCCAACAATATAAGGGCCACTCCCTTGAGGAAATCTGAGCATACTTGCATAGGAAATTTGGTTTAACGTCGGGAAATTATTATATTTTGCAAAAGCCATCATATGTTCATTGTAATAAGAATTGTTTAGACGACCTCCTTTTGCAATAAGCTTTTCATTATAAACCGCATAACCTTCAGAAATAAAATACGGATATAAAAACCCCTTACTCGTAAGCCGTTTTGCAAAACTATATACAAATCCATTTGAATAATTCATTCCCATATGAATGATATGAGTTAGTTCATGTACCAATAAATTCCATAAAACATCCTTTGAAAAAGGACCGAAAACAACATCCGGAACTGGGGACACCTCCATCACAATGGTTTGCCTAAAATAATCAGCATATCCATTTACGGAATCCGTTTGGTCAGTGAACACTAAGTCTATTCGATCTATTGGAGAATAAAATAATTCCCCAGATACTTTTTCATAAATATCCTCAATCATATCAAAAGCTCTATCAGCTACGACTCGAGTTTGACTGTTAAAATAAATATTAAAGTGCTTCGTTTGATAAAACTTCCAATTCTTATCATTTGGAAAAGGAGCTGCAAATAGTATTGCTGTTAAAACTAATAATAAAATGGATCTAAACAATTAATACTCCTTGCCAGAAAAATAATATACCAGTTCCCCTGTTACGTTGCTGATACATTTTGATTATTCGTTAATCCCAATTCGTGTTGTTTCAATAATATCAAACTCTTCGGCTTTTTGTAAGAAAATTTCTTTGTGGAGCGGTTGGTGCTGACTCATTCACCTGATATTAGTCATTTTCCTGAACTAAATACTTATTAATTGCTGATAAGAAGGCCATCGCACTCGATACCATAACATCGGTATCTGCACCTCGACCGGTAAAGACTCTACCTTCTTCTTTTATTCGCACAGTCACCTCTCCCA
>MFRH01000022.1:43925-59124 GCA_001783275.1 Candidatus Margulisbacteria bacterium GWF2_35_9 | reverse complement strand
TGATTTTATAGTAAAACCCTTCGAGCCTGGAAAAGTTCTCTCATCTATCGACAAACTTCAGATATCATAATTGAGTGGATAATCTCGAATACATAATAAAATTATTATTCCTCTCAACAGCGCTATCACAGTTTATAATTATTGGATTACCGCTCATTTTTATCATTGTTTACAATCAAAAGCATAATCCCAATATTAAATATTTTGGAATTGGGATATTAATATCTCTTTTAACAGCAATAAAGTTCATTCCATTAAGCTACAACTTCAAAACAAACATTTCACAAATTATTGTTGGAGCATTCATTTTTGTAGCGATTGAATTTCTGGTTCGTTACCTTTTTTTTAAAAAATTCACCTATATCAAAAATAAAATTGATATATTTTTCGTTATCATTGGATACCTGTTTACAAAACTAGCGATCATAAGTATTTTAAACATACTCTCGTTTATCACTTATTTGTCTGTTTTAACAAATACCACAAACAGCATAAATGAACCACTCCTCTATATTATCAAAAATAGTAATTTCATTATTTTAGGCACCATCTTTAACAGCTTTCATGTGTATTTATACTGCCTTCTACTTTTACTATTTTTTTACATCGATTTAAATCAACCTCGTTTTGTATTCATTAAAAAAATTCCAGTCCTAATAATGCATTTTATCTATTTATTGATCAATAACTACATCACCATTTTATATTCATCCCAAAACAATTCAGTATTAGTTTTAACCTGGCAGCTACTTCAGATAATCGCATCAATACTTCTAAGCGTTTATGTAATGCATCAATTTATTCAACCAACACATGAAAACTAACATGGATCACATAAAAGAAGCGATAAAAGCACTTTCAGCTGGCGAAGTAATTGCCATTCCAACCGATACCGTTTATGGGTTAGCAGTAGACGCTGATAATGAAAAAGCGATTGATAAATTAAATCGGATTAAATTCAGAGATCCAAATAAAAACTATGTTCTACAAGTAGATTCTGTCGAAACTATTTCTGGATTAGTAAGTAAAGTTTCAAAACCAATAAAAAATATCCTCAACAAATTTTGGCCGGGTGAAATAACATTTATCTTTCATAAAAACACATCTTGCAACTACTCTTTCTTGGAGAATACAATTGCAATACGCATTCCAAATCATAAATTGACCTTAGACTTATTAAAACGATACAAAAAACCGTTAATTGTTACAAGTATGAACATATCTGGCGAACCCGCAATACTGGATTACAAACTGATACCTGACATAATGCAGAAACACTTGGCATATGTGATCCCATGTAATACAATCAGTAGTAATATAGCATCTACAATAGTGAATCTGAGTTTAACTCCACCTCAAGTATTAAGAAAAGGAGCCATGAGATTTAAATATTTACTTCAATAATAAATTAATTAGCTTTATAATAATACAATAAAGAATATAATGGAGTCATCGATGGAAAGCAAAAACAGTTCCCAATCATCAAAATCAACAGAATCTGTTATGGAAGTTATAGATTTTAGAATTACTAAACGAGATTCAAAGGGAAATCTGCAAGAACAAATTTTTGGCATAAATGTATATAAAGTAAAAGAAGTTATATTCAAACCAACCGATATCTATAAAATTCCTACCAATATCCCCTATCTTGAAGGAATGGTAAACCTGAGAGGGAAAGTTATCCCAATCATTAACCTTGAAAAAAAACTCGGATATAATACTGACGACGTAGAAGCTGATTATCTTATCGTTACCGAATTTAACGAAATCAGTTGCGGTTTTATTGTAAACCAAATAAGAAAAATACGACGATTTTCTTGGGAAAACGTAATTACACCACCAGATAATATTAGATCCGAATATGGCGATCTAATAACTGCAATGACTCTTCTTAAGAACGGGGACATTATGTTACTTCTTGATTTTGAAAAAATCGTATCCGATATGAACACAAATTATCCTGATGTATCCCTAGATCTTGATAAAGTTGAAGAACTCGATATTAATAAATGCAATACTGTATTATGTATCGACGACTCAAACGTTGCCAGAAGCATGGCGAAAACAGCCCTTGAGACTGCCGGATACACAGTTTTAGAGGCAATAAATGGCCTTGATGCCCTTAATGTTTTGAAAGACTTACTTGTAAAATCTCAAGACAATCATGCTTCAATTTCATCCCAGCTACACTCTATCGTATGCGATATAGAAATGCCCTTAATGGATGGATTTACCTTTACTAAAAAAATAAAGGATAGTTCTGACTATAGCAGCATCCCAGTTATATTACATTCTTCTTTAAGTCGAAATGTAATTGCCAGTAAAGGTGAAGATATTGGTGCTTTTGACTTTATTACAAAATTTAATGCTAACTCATTAATTGAGGCCGTTCAAAGAATTAAATGAAAATTCTGGTCGTCGACGATAAACAAGATATAGTACTTCTAGTAAAAACTATCCTTGAATTTGAGGGATACAATGTAGAGTCTGCCTATAATGGGTTTACCGCCGTTGATTTATGCAAAGAGATTTCCTTTGACTTAATCTTATTAGACTTAATGATGGAAGGAAAAGACGGGTTCACAACACTTAACGAAATTCGAGAAACAAAACTAAATAAAGATACTCATATTATCGCTCTAACCGCCAAAGCTTATGAAAATGACAAGCGCGAAGTAATAAACCGTGGTTTTAATGATCACTTTTCAAAACCCTTCCGTACTACTGAATTGATTGATAAAATTAAAAAAATTCGAAAGAAAACAATCTAGACTTATTTACCAATTTTTTAAAAGTAATTACTAACTATTAAAACTCTGAATGGCTTCATCAAGATTGTCATAGATATTTATTTTCTTAGATATTTTGGTTATATCTAAAACTCGCTTAACATCTATTTTTGGACTAAGAATTCGTAGAACACCTTTTTTTTCTACAACCTGCTTATAGCTATCAAATATAGCTCCTAGCCCTGAAGAATCTACATAATTTACATTTTTTAAATCTAGTACAACATTAATATTGTTTAATGCCAGTTGCTCTTCAACAGCTTCTGTTAAAATATAATTATTATCAACATCTAACTCAATTTCACCTGAAACATGATCCCCAGTTTTCGTCGCACCCAATGTGATAATCATTACATTACTTCTTTTTTCTTTTTGAATTTCCAAGTGAAAATACCTCCTTCACAATATTACATATTTAGATTCATTTATAATTATACTATAATTATACCTTGCGCTTTGTCAATAAAGATTTGATTTTAACACAACCGTAATGGCTGTTACATCTCAATTCGCAAAATATCCAAAACCCGCTTAACATGATCACTCGGGTTCATAATTTTAAACATACCGCCTCGTTCAATCACGCTCTTATAACTTGTTAAAATAGTACTAAACCCCGATGAGTCGACATATTTTATATTTTTTAACTCCAACATAAAGTTAACATGCCCTTTAGCTAACTCCTCATTAACTACTTTTAAAATTATATCATGATTATCAATGTCAAGTTCTGTTTCGCCAAACACTTCTTCTCCATCTATGCTTGATCCGAATTTAATAAAAACAAAATCTTTGATTTCTTTTTGAATTTCCAATCATTTCACCTCCCTTTAATTCTTTTTATTATAACGATCGTTAAATCATCATGCATTAATTCGTTTTTAGAAAAAATAAATACATTTTCAGTTATTTTTTCAACTAATTCTGCTGCACTCAAATGTTTGTGTTTTCTAACTAAATCCTTTAACCTCTCATCCCCATAGGAATCTTTTATAGTATTTCTTGCTTCAGTAACCCCGTCGGTAAATAGGATTGCAATATCTCCTACCTCCATGGTAATAACCTCTTTATCATAAATACTACCAGAAAAAGCACCTAATGGTAATCCTCCTTCTTCTAAAGTCCTAAAAGCATCCTCTTTTTCACTGTAATATAATGGATTCTCATGACCGGCATTTGTATAAATAAACGTTTTATCTTTATCATTCAACAAAGCATATACACTCGGAATATAGTTCTTTACACTCTTATTTTTGTATAGGTTTTCGTTTATTCTCATGAAGGTTTCATCCGGACTGTCTTTTTCAAAAACAGATGACTGCATTATCCCTTTAAAGAAAGCCATAATAAGTGCGGCTGGAATACCCTTCCCTACAATATCAGTAAGCGTAATACCAATAAGTGATTCCTCCAATGGGAAAAAATCATAGTAGTCTCCGCCAATTACTCGAGCAGGTATTGAATCAGCTGCAATATCAAAATGCTTTAAGTTCGGTGTCATTTTCGCTTGTAAGCCAACCTGAATGTCGTGGGCAACAGTAAGTTCTTTCTGCGTAATCTGTTCTTTAATTGTCTGATCATAAAGTCGCTTATTATCAATAGCAGCAGCAGCTAATGATACGATTGTTTCAAGCAATGAGATCTCATTCTCAGTAAATTTTTCTTTAACGAAATGCTTACGAATAATTCCTAAGTACCCGATTACATTTTCTCTAACTATTAATGGAATGAATAATATTTCTGGCAAAATGATATCCACAAGGTCTGCATTACCTGTTTTATAGATTTTAACTGAATCCAGTTTAATTATTTGCATTTCTTCCTGAACATAATCAAGCAAATTTCCTTTAGTTTCCAAGGTAATACTCTTTAAGTTTTCGGGGAAATCTGCTTCAAATTGGCTTATATAGGCACCTTCTTCATCTTTTCGATAATGCCAACTGGATCTAATTTCTAAAAGATCGTCCTCAATTAATGCAATGAAGCCCATTTCCGCTTTTGCATGTTTTAATACAATATCACCCAGAATTGAAAACATATCCTCCATATTGATAACAGAATAAATCATTTCTCTAGCTTCATTTAAAATTTGAATTTTTTTCTGAATTAATTCCTGATGTTTCTTAGTAATAATAAAATATCGTTCCTGAAATAACCATGATAACAAAACATAGTATTCTTTGTTGTTTAGCACTGGCTCATCGGAATAAACCATCATAACAGCATGAAGTTTGTTTTCTAGTGCCATAGGGAATATCTGTAAGTTATCAATTACAAAGGGTCTCAAATTCTGATTTTGTTCCCGCTTTGTTTCCTCGACAAAAATAGTAAGTCGTCTACATTGGAAAGGTAACAACGCCTTATTCTCAATATAGGCGATTAAATCTGTTTTCTTTTTATTTAATTCCTCAACGGGAAATTCGCTGGTTCCATAAAGAATACCATCACCAACATTGTTAATGGTTATAAACGCAACCAGTGGAGTTAATAGTCCTTCTTTTTTTAAAAAATAAAGTGCATTACTGGATAAATCCTCTTCGCTTTTTAAATTATCGAACTCTTTTCTTATAGTAATAATACTTTTTATTTTTTCTTCACTCATATTTTTCTACGCATATTTCCCTTGAATTGAGGACTAAACCCCTCTTTAAAACCTAATCCCTAGTATTATTTTACATCAATATATCATTAACAGGAATAGGTATATCGATTTCCAAATTTGTATTATTATTTAATTCTGCTAATTGATAATTTATATCTACTTTACTATAGTTTCCCATATCTCACTCCTTCATCATTTTTTATCACTTAGATCAACAGAGAACTTTTTATTTAATAATTTTCTAATTACAGTTATAATATACCCGATATTTAAGAATCTAAACTTAATTAAAAGGAGCCAACAATGAGCAAAGACATTTATTTATTTACATCTGAAAGCGTTTCAGAGGGTCATCCAGATAAAATGGCAGACCAAATTAGCGACGCTATTCTTGATGCATTGCTTGAACAAGATCCTAATTCAAGAGTTGCTTGTGAAACAATGATAAAAACTGGACTAGTTATTGTTTCAGGAGAAATTACAACAAACGCTGTTGTTAATTACGAACAAATTGTGAGAGATACCATTAAAGAAATTGATTATTCTCATACAGATGACGGGTTTGATTATAAAACATGCGGTGTTATCACATCAATTGGGAAACAATCCGTGGATATTTCTCAAGGAGTAACTGAAGGAGCAGGTCTCTTCACAGAGCAAGGCGCCGGTGACCAAGGGATTATGTTTGGATATGCCACCAACGAAACAGAAAACTACATGCCTTTAGCAATTGAACTATCTCATAAACTACTTGAAAAACTTGCTGAATTAAGAAAAGATGGAACACTCCCCTATGTAAAACCAGACAGCAAATCACAAGTAACAGTTGCATATGAAAATGGACAACCAAAATATGTAGACGCCGTTGTTGTTTCAACACAACACAGCGAAGATGTCGAATATGCCACATTGAGAAAAGATATTATTGAAAAAGTAATTTTTACAACAATCCCAGCAAATTTGAGAAAAAATCTTAAAGATGAGAAAATATACATCAATCCAACAGGTCGTTTTGTCATCGGTGGGCCAATGGGCGACTGCGGACTAACCGGACGTAAAATTATTGTTGATACGTATGGAGGAATGAGTCGTCATGGTGGCGGTGCATTCAGCGGTAAAGATCCTTCCAAGGTAGATCGGTCTGCTGCTTATGCGGCAAGATACATTGCAAAAAATATTGTAGCAGCAGGGCTAGCATCAAAATGCGAAGTACAGCTTTCTTATGCTATTGGGGTTGCAGAACCTATTTCAATTTATCTAGAAACTTTCGGAACTGAGAAAATTGATCATGATGATATTGTTAAACTTATTTACAAGCATTTTCCATTAAAACCTAAAGCAATCATCGACACACTACAATTAAAACGGCCTATATATAAGAAAACGGCCTCTTATGGCCATTTTGGTCGAGACATTTTTCCTTGGGAAAAGCTGGATAAAGTAGACGTGTTAAAAAAAGAGGCAAAAAAATAAATATCGGATTTATTAGCCTTGGTTGTGCTAAAAATTTAACAGATACGGAAACCATGATGGGACAAGCGGTAAAAAAACACCGTCTTGTCAACAACATGGACGATGCTGATATCATGGTAGTAAACTCCTGCAGCTTTATTGACAAGTCCAGGCAGGAAACTATTGATACCCTAAGTGAGCTTAAGGCATGGAAAAAACCCAATAAATATATTATTCTTACCGGATGTTATGTTGAAGAACAAAAGGAAGCAGTTCAGGAAAAATATCCATTTATTGACGGAGTCTTAAATACTGGGGCTCTCACTAAAATTAATGAGCTAATCCGAAATATCCAAAAAGGGTTAAAAACCAATTATTATTATGAGCCTCAAGAATTTAACTTTAATGGAAACGATGAACGAGTTCTTTCAACACCTTCACACTATGCCTATTTAAAAATTGGAGAAGGATGTAGCAACCACTGTTCCTTCTGTTCAATTCCACTATTAAGAGGTCCAGCAATTTATAAGTCAAAAGAAAACATCTTAGCAGAAGCAAGAAAACTTTCAGAAAATGGTGTAAAGGAATTGATTTTAATTGCACAAGACGTAACCGACTACCACTGGGGAAAGGATTACAGTTTAAGTTCATTGCTAAAAGATTTAGAAATAATCGACAACTTATTATGGATTCGATTGCTATATTGTTACCCTGATAAAATTGATAAGGAATTGATTGAAACTATTAAAGCATCTAAAAAAATTGTTAAATATATTGACATGCCAATTCAACATATAAATGATACAATATTAAAATATATGAACAGAAAAAGCTCTAAAAATATGATTATTGACACAATTCATTCTTTAAGAAAGGCAATACCTGATATAAAACTCAGATCAACTGTTATGGTTGGCTTTCCTAAAGAAACAGATGAACAATTTAACGAGCTGTTCAGTTTTATTGACCAAACTAAGTTTGATCAATTAGGTGTTTTTACTTATTCAAAAGAGATAAATACAGCGTCATCTTCCATGAGGGGTCATGTTGATGATACTGTGAAACAAAAAAGGCTTGAAAAAATAATGTCAAATCAACAAGTAATAAGTAAAAAGTTAAACCAGCAATACATAGGGCAATCTTTATCCGTAATGATCGACAACAAAAGTGGTGGACGTCGCTATTTTGACGCACCAGATATTGATGGATTCGTTTATGTAGAAAACATCAAAAAAAATGATATCGGTCAAATAAAGAAGGTAAAAATAAAAAAAGCCCTAGAGTACGATCTCATTGGGGTTATGGATTGAATTTAGCCAATTGGCTGACTGTTTTACGAATAGCTCTTGTTCCCCTCATCATTACCCTATTAACCATACCCGGAATAATACCAAATCAACCTATTTTTAATTTTGGAATATTTTCATTAATTTTTATCACAGATTTCTTAGACGGCTACATTGCTAGAAAACAAAATACCGTCACAGATTTAGGGAAATTTTTAGATCCTTTAGCTGATAAAATACTGGTAATCAGTATTTTGCTACTTTTTGTTGAAAAACAACTAATACCTTTTTATTTAGTAGCCATTATTTTATTTAGAGAATTTGCGGTGCAAGGCTTACGATTAATCGCAGCATCTAAACAAACAATAATCCAAGCAGATATATTCGGAAAAGCAAAAACCGTATGGCAATATATTACACTATCCTGGATGATACTTGGGTTCCCTTATTATATGTGGTTAGTATATGTCATGGTTGGGATTACCCTCTTTTCAGGACTCAATTATTTTATTGTGAATCGAATTGTTTTTAAGGATACCGGAGGAAGTTTGAATGGCTGATTTTAAAGATATTCTCCTTCAGAAAGAAATTAACAACCTGGATGTCGTACCAATGAAAGTTGTCGATTTATTAGCGGAAAAAAAGTTAACACTATCTGTTGCCGAATCGATAACCGGTGGAGATATCTGTGCAAATCTAGTGAAAATTCCCGGCGTATCCAAACAATTTATCGGCGGAATAATTGCATATAGCAATCTCGTTAAAGTAAATGAATGCAACGTCCTTCCTAAAACAATTCAATTGTATGGTGCAGTAAGTTCGCAGGTGTCATTAGAAATGGCGTTGGGAATTCAAAAGAAATTTCATACCAACGTTTCTCTGGCTACAACCGGTTTTGCCGGGCCTAAAATTGACAATGAAAAAGTGGGATTAGTCTATATATCAATTGTTATTAATAAAGTAGATTATACAAAACAATTTATTTTTAAAGGTGATCGGAATGAGATTATTACTCAAACAACCTTTAATGCATTTGAATTATTACGTTATTACATATCAAGATAAAAGGAGGAAAAACATGGCAAAGAACACAACATCTGGAACAAACGCAATAGAACTTGCAATTAATCAGATAGAAAAAGATTTTGGAAAAGGCGCAATTATGAAAATGGGAGATTCCCTAAAACTGAATTTGGAGGTTATCTCTACAGGTTCAATTTTACTGGATTCGGCCCTTGGTGTCGGAGGTTTACCAAAAGGTAGAATTGTTGAAATCTTTGGACCAGAGAGTTCAGGTAAAACAACAGTGTCTCTACATATAGTAGCTGAAGCACAAAAAAAGGGGGGAGTTTGTGCCTTTATAGATGCAGAACATGCCCTAGATCCTAAATACGCTAGCAATATCGGTGTTGATACCAAAGAATTGCTAATTTCTCAACCTGACCACGGTGAGCAAGCACTTGAAATTACGGAAACACTTGTTCGAAGCGGTGCTGTCGATGTAATTGTTGTTGATTCAGTTGCAGCTCTCGTTCCTAAAGCAGAATTAGAAGGGGATATGGGTGATTCTCATATTGGATTACAAGCAAGACTGATGTCTCAAGCATTAAGAAAATTAACAGCTGTCGTCAGTAAATCATCCACTATTGTTATTTTTGTAAATCAACTACGTGAAAAGGTTGGTGTTATGTTTGGAAATCCGGAAGTAACTCCAGGAGGAAAAGCATTAAAATTTTATGCATCCATTCGATTAGATGTCAGGAAAAAAGAAAGCATTAAAAAAGGAGAAGATATTATTGGAACTCTAACAAAGGTTAAAGTTGTAAAAAATAAAGTAGCTCCTCCCTTTAAAGAAGCAATCATCGAAATAATTTATGGAAAAGGAATTTCTAAGGTCGGAGAAATTTTATCCTTATCTGTAGATAATAATTTAATTGAAAAATTCGGATCATGGTATAGTTATAATAGTGAAAAAATTGGACAAGGAAAAGATAATGCGATTGTGTTTCTTGAGAATAATCCTGAAATTATGTCCAAACTAGAATCCCAATTAGTGGAAATTTATTCAATAAAAAAAATATAAAATAGTATTATAGAGGAGGTTTTATTATGCTGTATATAGTTATTGCCATAGTTATTTTATTACTAGCTTTTGGTTACTTTTTATTTATAAAAAATCACGCTCTTGCAAAGAAAGAGAATGAAACGAATCAAAAAATAAACAGATTATTGAAAGAAGCAGAAAGAAAAGCAGAAGATGTCAGAAGAGAATCGATGCTTCAAGCAAAAGAAGAAATGTTAAAAATTCGTAATGATATGGAAAATGAATTAAAGGAACGTAGAGATACAATCGTTAATCAAGAAAACAGATTACTTCAAAAAGAAGAACATTTAGAAACGAGAGAAGCTAATTTGGAATTAAAGATATCTGATGTTGAAAAAAAGAATGAGTATTTAAGCAAACAACAATTAGAATTAGAATCCATTTACCAGCAACAAATTGAGAGTCTTGAGAAAGTAGCATTACTCAATCAAGAAGATGCAAAAAAAATGTTACTCGATAATTTAGAAAGAGAAGTTAAATACGAAGCTGCTAAAATGATTAAAGAAACTGAGGAATTAGCTCAGAAGACATCCCTTAAGAAGGCACGTGAAATTATTGCGACAGCCGTTCAACGGTGCGCAGTAGATAATGTTGTAGAAATAACTACCTCTGTTGTTGCTCTTCCGAATGATGAAATGAAAGGTCGTATTATTGGACGAGAAGGACGAAATATTCGAGCGTTTGAAACATTAACCGGCATAGATTTAATCATTGATGACACTCCAGAAACGGTTGTTTTATCTGGATTTGATCCTATTCGAAGAGAAATCGCTAGAAAAACCCTTGGAAAATTAGTTCAAGACGGACGTATCCATCCAACTCGAATAGAAGAAGTTTATGAGCAAGCTAAGAAAGAACTGGAAGCAACCATTATTGAAATTGGTGAACAAACAGCATTAGACACAGATGTCCAAAACCTATCACAAAACATTATCTATCTCTTAGGCCGATTAAACTTTAGAACCAGCTATGGTCAAAATGTATTGCAGCATAGTATTGAAGTTGCACACATTGCATCGCTAATGGCTCAGGAATTGAATGTAAATGTCCGCTTAGCACGACGAGCAGGATTACTTCATGATATTGGAAAAGCGATCGATTTTGAAAAAGAAGGAACTCACGCTGCTCTTGGAGCAGAGTTTGCAAACCGAAATGGTGAGAATGAAGAAGTGGTTCATGCAATACTTGCCCACCATGAAGAAATTAAACCACAAACGATTGAATCCATTATTGTTGCCGCAGCTGATGCGATATCTGCATCACGACCTGGTGCAAGACGTGAATCAATCGAAGCATACATTAAACGACTTGAAACGTTAGAAAATCTGGCTGTTTCATTTAATGGTGTTGAGAAAGCTTTTGCAATACAATCTGGAAGAGAAATTCGAGTAATGGTTAAACCGGATATCATAAATGACAAACTGTCATCTAAACTTGCAAGAGATATCGTTAAGAAGATTGAAAGCGAACTTGAATATCCTGGAACCATAAAAGTAACAGTTATTCGTGAAACACGAGTTCAAGATGTTGCTAAATAAATTGTTAATCGCAATTTTAAGGGATTAAATGTTAAAAGTATTATTTTTTGGTGATATTGTTGGGAAGCTTGGTCGTGAGTGTTTTTTTGATATTTTACCGGAATTGAAAAAAAAACACTCGCCTGATCTTATTATTGTAAATGGTGAGAATTCTGCGAATGGTAGAGGAATTACCGCCAAGATATACCGATCATATTTAAGTGCCGGAGTAACATGTATTACTTCCGGCAACCACATCTTTGATAATAAAGAGATCTTAAACAACATGGGGTCTCTTAATGCTCTTATCAGACCATTAAATTACCCAAAAAATACTCCGGGAAATTATATTTTTAAAACAACGATCAATGGAACCAATATCGCAATACTTAATTTACTTGGACAGGTGTTTATGCCACCAATTGATAATCCCTTTAATACATTTGAAGAAGTATTAAACAAGGAACTAAAAGACTCGCAGATTATTATTGTGGATATTCACGCAGAAGCTACTTCGGAGAAGAAAGCATTCGCTTATTATTTTAGTAAACGAATATCGGCTGTGATTGGTACTCATACTCATATTCAAACAAACGATACTGAAATAATCGATAACCACACAGCCTACATTACAGACGTTGGAATGCTTGGTGCAAAAAATTCAATATTAGGTATGGAAAAAGAATCAATTATTCAACGATTTATCTCGAACATGCCAGAAAGAATTTCTCCTTTAGACATTGATTCAGAAGCAATTATAAACTATGTAGATATGGAATTTGAACCATCTGGAAAAGCAAAATCAATTAATGCACATAAAATTATAAGTTAAAATGAATCTGGTTTATCTTGATTGCGTAACTTTTATCTGAAACACCTAATTCTCCACTAAATTTTTTAAATCCTCCAAGTTTCATAACTAAATCCTGGTTTTTCTTAGTATCTAGTTTAATAACATCACCAATTTTTATCTCAATTAAGTCTTCAACGGTTACAGTTGTTCGTCCTAGCTCTGCCGATAAATCAATCTTAGCCATGCTTAAATTATTCTGCATTTCCTCTGTTTTTTTAACAAACTGGTGTTGCATTCTCACAAACTGACTTTGCAATAATTGATTCATCACATGTTCTAATGCAATGTATGGAATGCAATAAGTAAAAATACCAACTCCGTCACCAATTGACACCTCAAATACCATTTTTAGAACAATATCATTGGGCTGAACTAAGTGAATGACCCTTGGATTATTTTCAACAGTAATAATCCGCGGAAGATCTTTCATTATATCTCCCCAGCTTTCTTTCTGGTGGTGAAATAACTTATCTAATATATTTCTTAGAATCACCATTTCAATCTCTGTGGGCTCTGTTCGATCTGTATTGACACTGTAACCTTCTCCTCCTAGAATTTTTTCAACCAGAAGCAATGCGATGTTTACATCCAAACTAAGAATAGCTTGGTCATCAATAAACGAAATTATATAATACAAGGAACTCTCGTTAGAATCTTCAATGTATTCCGAATAGGTATGTTGCTCAATATAAGTTAAATGGATTTTAACATCCTGACGCAAATATACTGATAATGACGCACTAAATAATCGCGCCATATTATCATGAAATCCTTTTAGAATTCTTAATAAATCTTTAGAAAACTTGTTAGGTCTCCTAAAATCATATTTTGTTACATGCTGAAATTCTTCAACATAGGTTGGCTTACTTGAATGGTGGGTAGAATCATCATTAGCTACATCATCCGCTTCATCTAAGACACCCATTAAAAGGGCATTAATCTCCTCTTGTGAAAGAATATTACTCATTTACTGCTGTCCTCATCACTAAAAATTGCGCCATTAGCTTCATCCTGCATCTCATCCATTATTTTGACCATTAATTCTTCCATACAGCTATTTTTCAGGCCTAATATTTCAAAAGATGCTTCGTTTAATTCATAACTTAGCCCATCATATCCAAGGCCAATTCCCATCATTTCAACAATAACATCCGATAAATGAACCATATGAACCGATTTGTTATTGGGACTAGCATCTGAAGGATGATGATGAAACCGAATAGTCTCAACAATCTCATCGGATAAGTTCCATTTTTCAGCTACTTTTGACCCAATCTCCCCATGATTAAACCCAAGAACCTGTTCCTCAGCCTCCAAAAAAGTAATACTCCCCTTACTGAATAATCGAATAACATTTATAAATTTGTCTTTCGCTTGTTCATCTAATACGAGCTTACCCACATCATGTAACAAACCCATAACATAAACTTCCTCTGGATTAGGATGACCTGCTTTATTTGCAATTATTCTCGCACCAACAGCAACAGCATAGCTATGTTTAAAAATAGCACCTTTTTCAAGTGCATAGCTTACAATACCCTTTTTAAACATTGGATAGGTTGATACAGTCAGTGCCATATTCTTAATCGTATTATAACCTAAGCAAACAACAGCATGGGAAATTGTTTTTATTTGTCTTGAAAATCCATAATATGATGAATTTGCAAGTTTCAATACACGCGAGACCATTGCTTGGTCCTTCTCAAGATTATATACGATTTCCTTTAGATCAGAATTTGGGTCCTTTGTTAACTTGATAATAGCGGTAACAGTTGTTGGCAAAGGCATTAAATCTTTTAACCCCGCAACCAACTTATTAAAAAGTTCTTGATTATTTTCGTCTACCATTATGTTCCTTTATTTGTAATAAAACAAATTGTGCTTACTTTTAAAACCTATCTGTCTGGCATTTAATATACTTTCAGTTCCGCCAATAAATAAAACACCATCAGTATTTAATGATTGATAAAACTTTTCATAAAGTTTATCTTTGGCTTCTTCAGTAAAATAAATAACCACATTACGACAACAAATTAAATCATATCCACCCGGGAAAGAATCCTCTAAAAGATTATTTATTGAAAATTTTATTTTCTCTTTATATTTATCTTTAATCCGCCATCTTCCCGAATTAGGACTTTCATCAAAACACTTTTTCAATAAATGGGCACTTACATTTTTTATCTCAATATCTTTAAATTCACCCTCTTTAGCAGCCGCTACAATAGTTTTATCAATATCAGTTGCGACAACCGAATATGACACATGAGGGAAATGCTCACTCATCATAATTGCTAAGGAATAAGCTTCTGCTCCTGTTGAACAACCTGCGCTCCAAATTTTTAGACCTAACTGTTGTCGTTTACGGCTACTTTCAATGATATCAGGGATGACCTTTGTTCTAAGAACCTCAAACTTTTCAGGATTTCTAAAAAATTCTGTAACATTAATAGTAATAAAATCCTTAAATGCCATTAGTACATCTGGATCTCTTTTTATTAAAAGCAAAAAATCATTCAGCGTTTCTTGTTTATGTTTCCCAATAAATGACTTTATTCTTCTTATCATTTGGGCAGACTTATACTGGCTTAAATTC
>MFRH01000022.1:32785-43891 GCA_001783275.1 Candidatus Margulisbacteria bacterium GWF2_35_9 | reverse complement strand
TTAAATTTCTCATAATCTATTTCAAATTTTGCTTCATCCATTTTTCTATTATACCTAATTCCCTTTCATATTATAACTCTTTCTCTTGCATTCCAATCATTCTTGAATAAATTTTCCCTGTAGCTATATGTAACTTTACTGTTCGACCGCTTGTACCACCTACATCTTTATTTAAAGGAACAATATTGTATTTTTTTAACGCATCAATAACACTCTCTGTATTTCTTCGACCAATATCTAAAGTTGCTAATCGATCATACTTAAACATATTTGATCCGCCTGCTATTTTTACAAATGAATTCATTAGATTTCCACCTAATAATTTAAATTGATCCATTAGTACTGGTATTGCCGTATCTGCAAAACGACCGGGGGTAGGAGAATTTGGCTGAATACTGCTATCTGGCAATACAACATGAGCCATTCCTCCTAACTTATTAGCATAATCATATATAACAACCCCAATACATGAACCCAAACCATGAACGATAATGATGTCTTCCTGATTTCTTGAAAACTTAATTTCAGCAAGACTGACGCTAATTGATACCATCTACTTTTTTATTTCCTTTAATTCTTTTCTTAGATCAGCTATTTGCTTGTCCAAGCATTTAAACTTATCGATTATCGGATCTGGTATATTTCCAATATTCAGTTCATCCATAATATCTCGTTCATTTCTACCCACAAGCCGAGCGGGATTACCAACAACTGTTGAGTTATCCGGTACGTCAGAAATAACAACTGACGCAGCACCTACCTTGCAATTATTACCAACCTTGATATTTCCCAAAACTTTTGCACCAGCTCCGATAATCACATTGCTTCCGATTGTCGGATGGCGCTTCCCTTTTTCTTTTCCAGTACCACCTAACGTCACTTGATGATACAAAATAACGTGGTCCCCAATAACGGTAGTCTCCCCAATAACGACTCCATCACCATGATCGATAAAAAAAGATTTTCCAATCTGAGCACCGGGATGAATTTCAATAAACGTTAAAAATCGAACAATCTGAGAAAGCAACCTAGGCAAAAGAGGAATATTCAACTTCCAAAGAATGTGAATAATTCGATGAAACGAAATGGCATATAAACTTGGATATGTCAGTATTTCCAAAATATTTTTGGCAGCAGGATCACCTGATTTTATAGCCTGAAAATCTTTATTAATAATCGCCATTACAATAATTACTAGCCAAATTAATAATAACGGAAATAATAGTGAACTCAACATAGATTCATTATAACAAAGAGTATTTACTAATACTACAACCCAACGAAATCTATGGGAAAATCTATCTAATTACACCGACAACAAACTTAACTGTATTCTGTGGGCCATCTGCATCTGCAGTAATCACTACAATATATCCGCCTTTTGCAACTCTTTCATTTGCCTCATTAGTACCATCCCACAATACCTTGTTCGGTGCCAAACTGCTGCCACCCTCTTTACCTGCTGAAAAATTCATTTCTTTAACAAAATGGCCTAATGCATCATAAATTTTTATTGTTACGCTTGAATCCTGGTTTAATTGATATATGATTGTACCGTCCTTTTCTTCAATCAGAACTGGGTTGGGATAAAATGAATAATTGTAAATTACTTCAATTGGCTTTGTCGCTTCCGTATAATCCGATTCAATCCACTTTGAATAATTCTTCGCAGTATTCATTGCTCTTACTCGATATCGATATTGTTTACTTCTGTCTACATCCATGATCTTATATGAATTCTTTGTTATTGTATAACTCACTTCTTCCCACTTCTGAATTGTACCAACTTGTCTTTCTAATTCATATTTTTCAACACCAGACTCATCATCCCTAAACTTAGACCAAGACAATAGGAATATGTTTTGTGCATTACTATTTGCACCACTATTAATAATGCTCTGATTTACAAACACCTTGCTTCCATCTAGTACTGTCGGTGCAGTTAAATCCACTCTAAACGTCACTATCTTTTCACTAGACTCATAGTATTTTGAGTTAATCGGATCATAGCTTTCTGCTTTAAGTTTTAAATAATACTCTTTATTATGTTGCATATTTATCTCTTTTATCACAATCTCTTCATCAAGAATCAGGCTTTCCTGTCGGTTAACAATTGCATATTTCGTCCAATCCATTATTTTATTATTAACACCATCATCACTAAGAGCAACTTTCATTCCAGAAATATAAGTTGATGCTGCCAGTTCCCCATTTATCCAACTATCATAATTAATAGTTATCTTGTATGGGTCTTTTACATATTTAGGAATACTAACATCTGTAATAATCGGCTTTCTAGCTATAACAATATTTAGTTTCCCTAATATCATATCCTGTGTAGTTTGAACAAATGCATCAATTGATATTAATTTTGGACTTATTATAAGCTGAATATTTCCGGTTGCCCCATCTGCTCTTAATTTAAGTTCAGTATATAAATATGGAGTATCCTGAGATACTAAAAACTCTTCATTAAAAATAACTTTTATTTTATTATCATCTCTTATAATTCTTGTCGAAATTTCATAACTATTATCAGAAATAATCATCGTCCCTATGTTTGACCCAAACAACTTAATATTCTCTATGTTATCATCGGTCATATTTGAGGAGATAACATAAACAAGAGACTCTATTCTCGCGGAGTAGTGGTCAGCCAACAAATGAAGTCGATTATATCCACTAATTGTTGCTCCTTGAAAAACATCACCTTCCACGAGATTAACATTCATCACTGTAACTCTAGACTTATATTGTTGCATTGCCGATATTCTTGAGTAAAGCGGTAGAGCACTGGTATTAACAATCCCTCCAGTTTGGACATCTATACCAGCTGATTTTTCAATAATAAATTGAATACGACTTCCAACAGGTGCATCTAAGGCCACATTTCCAACTAAGAAATATTTTGTAGTGACTGAGCCTATATTCATTCCCATATCCTTGAATGAAATTTTCCCATTAATAATCTGTCCAAAAGTTTGAACAGCCAAGACATCTTTATTAATATCAAAAATGCCATCAGCATTTTTATCAATGTATAAGCGATAATCCTTAATATAGCTTTCACTCATATTCCCTGATACTTTGAAGGTTATATTATTCATCTGTATCGAATACGGATATGCTTCCATATCGAAATCAAACAAGATTACATTCTGGTCATATTGATTAACAAATACACGTTTTCCAGATAATTCATTAGTTTTATGATAGACGCGCAATTCATTTTGTCCATCCAGTATATTAATCATATCCGATTCGTAAGGCAACAACTGAGTATTCACCCTGTTATATGAACTAACAACAAAAGCATTCGTATCTACTTTAAATTTAAACGGCTCCATCGCTGTTAGCTCGATATCTCCTAAAATCGTTAATGTTACCACCTGATTTATGATCAATCCGTTTTTAAAGAAAAATGTTAGATCCCCTTCGCCATTGCTTAATGAAGTATCCCCAAGGACCACGCCTTCTTCTGTTTGCAGTTTCAATTGTTTAACACTCTTATGTAAAGTATCACCTATTTTCTCAATGGATATACTTCGAAGCTCCACTCTCGATGATGGTGAAATAATCATCATCAGTAATGCAACATCATCGCTTCTTGCTTGTACTTGCCTTGTCAGTACATTCATCGTTAATATTTCTAAAATCGGTTGCAAATCAACTCTTACTTCTGTCTTATTACCTGCATAGTCACTCATCCTCACAACATAATAAGGCTTCCAATCCCTTTCGATTTCATCAATTATTACTGATCCTATCCATTTGTTCGTTGTTGCTATTTTTCCAATTGAGACAGATTCAGTCGTACCATTCTGATACTCAATGGCAGACTCATTTACAATTGTTCTCTCACTTACATCAACAGTTATTCTTACTGCTATGGTTGGATCTCTTAACGCATCGTGTGCAACAACAATATCCGGATTTTTATAATCCATAGTAATTCTTTGGATAGCTGGGTTTACACATATATATCCTGCTGTATTTTTTACCCAACCATAAAAGGTCTTCTTTAAATAGCCTATCGACTCATTATATGCAGAGTAGTTATATACAATTAATCCCTCCTTATCATATCCAGTCGGACTAATGGTAGGAACAATAGATAGCCATCGGCTGTCCGTCGATTTTGGTTTTTCGCTACTGTCTTCGACTATCATGTACCATTTAGTATCTACTTCTTTTGCTCCAATTCTCAATCTAACTTCTGGTTTCTGGTTAGTATATGCAGTTTGATTTTCGTTATCCTTATCTTCTATCCTCATCACTGGTGTCTCTGGATACTGCATTTTTAGGGTAATTCGACTAACCCCTGTATTTATAGTGGATACATTTCCTGCTCGATCAACGATTTCTACATGGACACTCACATATCCTTCTCCTAAATCTTCATTAAATAGAAATTCGGCATTATACAGTTTTTTGCTTCCCACAACTCGCATATATTGAATATTTTTTGTATTCTCAAATTCCAATGATACCGTCGGAACTTTCATTAATTCTTCATTAGTCTGTACCTTAAATATCTGTTCGCCAAAATTCATGGTTGTTTGATAATAATAGACTGTTGACTCTGGTTTTATTGTATCGAGTTTAATACTACGACTGACGGCCCTCATACTCATTCCTCGGTCATTTCTAACCCATGCGTATATCCGTTTCTCTCCTTCTCCTAATCCCTCTATTTTGTATAAAACTATCTTTGAGAAGCTCACCCAAGCACTATCTTCAAAAACTGGTTGTGTTAAATTCTCACTCACAAACCATTTATATTCTGGATAAAGATTCGCAACTGAACTAGATATAATGATGTTTCTAGAATTCGTCCATTCAGTTCCACCATTTTTAGTATTATAAATTCTAATATCTGGATCCTGAGGAGAATATAAACGAACAATAATTTTTGGCACAGTATTCACTGAACGGCTTGTTACCCAACCACCATTATCCACTACTTTGTAAATCAACTCACCAATCCCGTCACTGACCACTTCTCCAACATTCAATGTCCCGATGTATTCTCGCTCATTATTTCTTGAGATTCCAAGGTCGTATTCTTTTAATCCTATTTTTAATTTCATTTCCGGTAAGCGAATTACCCCTTCGTTGATACTCATCGTTACTCTTAGCTGACTTGTTACAACAAATTCGAAACGATTAACTTTAACTTCTAACGTTGAGGGTTTTTTATCTACCGTTACTCTGATTTCGTTTGTACTATAATTACCGGCTCTGTCAACCACAAGTACGGATATAGTATGACCACCTTCTTCACCGATATTCACGGATACTTTTCGTAAATTTGTGTACTCCATACTGCTTCCAACTTCATAGTCACCAAGCTGTCCAACTAACACAACATATGGGAATGCCTTCAAGCCTAAATTATCTATTCCTACTGTAAAGCTGATCACAAATTCTCCATCATCATCATAACCAACTAATGGGGCATAAAATCCTTCCCCACTATCATCATCGGCCTCCATGTCGATTGTTACAAAAAGTGGTTGCGTCATATCCACAGTTACAGAAGCTGAGAATGTTGCAACATTCCCTGCCTTGTCCCGTGCTTCAACGATAATTAACTGAACACCTTCGCTTGTCTGATAATTATCGTAATAACGATACGATTGTTCAATGCTCCAGTCCTGACTTGAACGCATACTACTCTTAACCCGATATGGATTATCTCTAAGACCTCCCCCTTCAGGTTCCTGCCATTCAAGATCAATCGTCTCATCGTCATAGTATCCATATTCAGGTTCAAACCACTGACCTTCACTGGCATCCTGACGAATGATAACAGAACTTATTCCTGGAGCCATCTCGTCTGCATATACTCGTTCCACCATCTTAGCTACATTTCCAGCTTTATCGACGATCAATGCTTCAAGATTGATAGGGATCAAATTACCTGGAATCACTTGAACACTAAATGTGGGGCTCTTGAACTGATAATACTCTTTGCTTCGATTACTCTTCATATACAAATATGAGGATCTAAGATAATTCTCCGTCATGACTCCATTCCAACTCACTTCTCCTACCACTACATCATTATCGTACCAACCATATATTGGATCACAACCGTCAACCTTGCTATCCACATCAGCAGATAAAATCACTCTCATGCCATTCATTGTTGGAACTAAGGTGTCTATACTAACTCTCATGCCAACTGTCGCGACATTACCGGCCTTATCAACCGCCATAATTTCCAGTTGATATATTCCATCTTGGTTCACAGTAAGAACACTTACTTTTGTATCCGACTGATACTGACTCCAACCCATATTTGGACTAACAAATCGATATCGATAAGCCTTCTCACGTAATACACCTTCATCATTTGGCACTTTAATGTCAAATCCAATTTCTCTGTCGTCATCCCATCCTAATTCCGGTGCGATTCCATCATTTCCGCTATCGTCATCCGCTTTAAATTTCACATCAAAATCTGTTGGTTTTTTAGTATCTACATATATTAAATCTCGTCCTTCTATTTTTAATCCATTAATTAGTTTAATGCCATAGATAATATGCATTCCTGCCCGACCTGTTTCCTGACATATTACATTATTAAAACTCGGTACCCCTTGCAATCGATTATCGGGTTGACCATTTGTGTTATACATATAGTACTGCATTCCAGCTAGCAACTGATTTGTCTCAATTAAACTTAAATAGTTTGTTGTTATTTTAATATTTAATGTATGTGTACTAAACCAATTAGCCTCTGGTATTACTCCGCCAGTAAATGCTTTGCCTTTTTCTGCAATATTAATTGATATAAAGTATTGTGTACTGTTTGTTACTGTAAACTGAGCGACATTCACAAAACCCTTTCGAATATTTGTATTACCTGCACGGTCTCTGACCTCAACCTCAAACCCTTCTGGTATACCCCACGTGGTTAATATTTCAACCTGAGTATCACTCTTCCAATTTGTCCACCCAGCATTTGGTGTATCAATATTGTGATATCGATACGGTTGGTTAGCCAGTCCTCCTAAATCACTACCTAGCCATTCCCACTCAACACTTTGATCATTGTACCAACCCGCAGCCAAGTTCTTCCCTTCAGTGTCTTTATCTCCAATTAATATAAATTTACTGAATGTCGGAATTGTTATATCCACCTTATAAGCATTACTTTCCGTCTCTCTCACATTTCCTGCTTTATCAACAACTCTCATCATTAGAGTCTTTGCAGTTATCCCTTCGGAAACGAGAATGCTATTTGTACCAGTCTCAACTTCTCTGGCATTGAGTGTTGTCCAGCTATTTTTTCCTTTTTCCTTAATATAAAAAGCCCCAAAAGATCGAAGTCCTCCAAAATCAGTAATATGACCCCAATCAACTTCCAACGTTTTATCGTTATACCATCCTGCTTCTGGAAGCTCTATTCCATTCTCTTCTGTATCATTCTTTACCACTAATTCATAATTTTCCGGAACCATCATATCTACATTGATACTACTTTTTACTTCTCTGATATTACCTGCTCGGTCAATAGCTCTTACCCAAAGGAGAGATTGTTCACGGTCATATAATGTTGTGTACTTTTCTTTTACTTCATAATCTTTTGCATAATTTTGGCTTATTGCAATCCCATAGGCATTCACTTCACTCTTTAACTGGTAGGGTTTACTTCTTAATCCACTACGATTATCAATTGGAATAGACCAGCTCAAGTCGATTGTCTTATCATCATACCATCCGCTTTGAGGTAAAATTCCATCTCCATTTTGATCAGTGATGTCTGCAGTTATACTAATATTAAAATCTTTCGGGGCATCCATATCTAATAATACGGACATACCATCCGTTATAATATTTCCTGCACGGTCTGATGCCAATATTGTAATATTGATTGTTGTTACCAACGAGTTTACTTTGTAATTATTTAAATATGTTTGGCTATAAAACTCACTCCACGGCAGTCCATTGACTCGTACTCGATAAGGCTTGTCTTTTAACCCTAAATTATCTTTAGGATTTGTCCAGTTCATTTCCATCGTATCATCATTGTACCAACCGCTTTCTGGTTGCAATTGGTTAAGGTTGTTTATAATATCGTCTTTGATTTGAAACAGCATATCGCCCGATGGCTTTTCAGTATCTACCCATACATACTCTGAATTCAGAATAACATTTCCAGCACGATCCGCTATTCCAATATAGATAATACTGGGTGATGAAATATTGATATTTTGATTGAGATATTTATTAAAAGATGGACTTTCTTGAGCATCCCAAATGGTAGAATCATAGACCATACCTTCTGTAATAACCTTCGATAAGTATGCAGTACCCCTTATTCCTGAAAGGTTATCTGTAGCAACTTCCACTCCTACGTTCACAATTGCATAATCGATGGAATTATCATCATACCAACCTGGATCTGGCTCCGCACCATCATCGTATTCAGATGTATCGCTAATTAAGTTTACCTTTATGTTTCCGGAAGGTTTGGTCATGTCTATCGTAACCGTTACTTCTCTAGTAATTATATTTCCAGCTAAATCCGCTACTGCAGCATATATTTTATATACTGCGTCCCTATTGGAATCAAATTTTATTCCATATATTTTCGGATAATAAGACCCTATCTCAACTCCACCGGGAGCCATTGGATCCGTTGTCCCATCTTTGAAATAGTTAAACTCTTTATAATTGAAGACATTATATGATGGCAATGACTCAACTTTTTCAGTTTTTACAAAATATCGATTCATTCTCATTCCGGTTTCGTCAGTGATAGATGCAGAAATAATAATACCCACAGTTGGACTATCATAATATCCATAGAGTGGGGCTAATCCATCTCTCATGCTGTCTGTGTCCATCGACAGTATTAACTCAAATATACCTGTTGGGGGAGTAATATCGATTGATAGCTGTTTTGTTACAATCACTAAATTACCCGCTTTGTCAGAAACTGCTCCAAATACAACTATATTACCAACTGTGTTGGTTGTGGGTACAAAATTGTAAATATTGTTGCTTGGTTGACCAAATTGTTGATTGACGATCACTTCATATTTATTATCGCTTATCAAGGTATATTCTGATAATGCATCTAAATATTTATGTCTGCTATACATTGAACTGTAGGGAAGATTTGACTTAACAAGATATTTATTAACCCTAAAGTCATCAAAATTATCAGTATAATTGTTTGATATCACAACACTTATTTCAGCACTATCATAGTATCCAAACAATGGATCAATTCCATCATTTCCACTATCTTTATCCATTATAAATATTATTTCAGCGTCACCAACTGGAGCATTTAAGTCTACTGTTACAATAATTCCTTTTGTTGCAACGTTTCCAGCAAGATCCGATACATAAACAATGATTTCTCTTTGTCGGCCTTCGAGTGTATTTACATTCATAAAAATATTATGGGTTTGGCCAAGTTCGTTTTCAACAACCATTAACACATTGCCGTAGTTGTGTGTTGCATAAACATTTTTTACACTATAATCATAGTCAGCACCAACGCTTTCTCCAGTTGATCGAACAAAAAGATGGTTCACACGTGGATACTCTTCTTTGTAATTAATACTTAAAACGTCTATGTCTACACCATTGTCATCAAAATATCCATAGTACGGATGAATGCCATCATCACCACTGTCGATGTCTCCTCTGAAATTAGTGGTATTAAAAGCAAAGTCCAATACAAAATTATTTATTGACGGTGGAGTGATGTCTACTATTAGTGATTGGGATACCACATATACGTTTCCGGCTCTGTCCACTAATCCTGTCCAAATTGTTATTTGGCCCGTTGGCAATATCATGTCGTTAAAATACGGCACTTTATGTCCAGGAGCTCCGGCTTCTGATATATCTGCATCATGCTGTATTTCTGAATTGGAATACTTATATGTATTCCAATTAATATCTGCTTTACCAATCATTTCCACTCCAAAATTATACGTGGTAATGACATATTTATTTTTTCTTAATCCAGATAATCCATTATCATTCGGACTATTTAGTTTAATATCAACAGTTGGGATAACGGTTTGATCAAAAAATCCCTTCACTGGTAATATTCCATCTAATCCACTATCGCTATTATCTATTAGATCCAGTTCAATACCACTTGGTGCCAAAGTATCCACGGTAATAATACATGGATCATAACCAAGGCCACCATATTCGCTCAGTATTGATAAATCGATTTCTCTATTGATTGTTGTAATATTTCCTGCCCTATCAGCAAGAATAAGGATAACATGTCCAACATTTGTAGTTAGTCGTATCTGAATTCCTTTAATATCAATAGTTAAAGCAGCTCCTTGCCCCACAGTACTGTTAGGATATTTTGCATTTATAAAAATATCTTTAGATATTCCGGTTGTAATCGGTTCAAACCTGACATACAAGGGATTATCTCTAAATCCTGATCCGTGGATATTTTCTGATGATTGGTCCCCATAAGTATTGTAAGAATAATTACCATACCCTAGGCTCCACTTATCCATATTTAATCGAATATTTATGGTCGCAAATAAGCTATCAAAATATCGGGTTAATGGATCAATTCCATCTCCAAAACTATCCTTATCTTCCTCAATTGTAAGCTTGTTTAAGAAATCATGACTACTAACGATCGGCGATGTATTATCATAATGAACATTAATAAATCTTAGTATTCTATGACCAGCCTTATCCTTCACATATGCTTCTATTCTGTATTGATCTTCTATATTCAATGTTGCAATTCGGATACCGTTTATTCCAGTGTCGGAAAGCAACTCAACATTTGAATCTCCATTAGCAATACTAATTGTAGCCACAAGTGAGTTATAGTTTTGACTTAGAATCGCAACCGTATATCCTTCCGCAACAATATTATTACTTAAATTCACTGTTCTAAAATATAGTTTTCTATCTAAGTCCGCAAAGCCATTAGACGTAATATAACTATTCATGCTGATGTTAAATACAGGATATGGATTGTCATAATAACCAAACAGCGGGTTGATACCATCATTTTTACTATCCTTGTCTGGTTCCAACCACATATTAAATATTGCGACGTCCCCAGCAATTGAAGCGGAATCATAATCAACT
>MFRH01000022.1:25617-32777 GCA_001783275.1 Candidatus Margulisbacteria bacterium GWF2_35_9 | reverse complement strand
TTACTCGACAACCAAACTTTCCAACCAAAACCGGCAAGTTTCCGGCTCTATCAAGTATTGTTAAATTCAATGAGATAACGCCACCTTTGCTTATTCCACCACCCACATTTTTTACATTTATTAAATAGTTTGATAGATTAATATTTATGCTGACAACAAAACTCTTCTCATTTATTTTACTAATTATTGCGGTATAGTCCTGTGTTGATACTTGAGGCATTAAATTGACAGGAATATTCGTAGTAGCATAGTTAATTTTTAAGTTACGTGTTGATAGTCCTGACATTTCTATAACATTATCCAAACTAATCACAATACTCATTGTTGTCTGATCAAAATACCCATAATCAGGAATAATCCCATCTGGAGGATTAGAGTTATCCGTCTCATCTGGGATATATCGGCTCGAACTTTCTGCCTCTGCATGGTTTGTCCAGTCAAAAATTAGATGCAAGTACTTAGCGGTCTTATTACCAGCTATGTCTACAGCGGTTAAAGTAAAGGTTACAATACCTTCTTTTATATCATTGGATATCGACTTATTATAAGTAATACCGTTAATAACTGTTTTATTACTAGTTGGTAAGAACCACTGGGTATCGGTTATCAACATTCCTTTTGTAATAATATCCCCAGATGTAAGCATTTCTCCCTTAGGGTCTGAAGAATACCAAGATAATGTGTAGTACCAAATACCATTGTTGGTAACGATTATTAAATCATTTTGACCTGTATTGTCATCAGCATTCCAAGTGATCCAAATTGCCTGCTTGTTATACATATAATCTTCTTCAGGCGCATATCCGTCTGGGAGGCCGTTATCACCAATATCGCGATGGCTGGTTCTATTTAATGTACTAATAACAGGCGGTATATTTTCCATATATAACTGATACGTGTTATGAGTAACAATACCTGCTTTGTTTCTAACTTTTAGTAAAATATCATAATATGCATTCATGCTAAGCACATAGCCGGCACTAATCAGTTGATTACCATTAAATGTAGGACTTTCCTGCCAATTTAAACTTGTTAGACCTAAATCTGACCCCATAAATGTGTTTCCACTTATGATAAGCATGTAAGAGCGAGACGCCATATCTGAATGGGAATCTTTAAAGTCGTATATATTAATTACAAAATTCGAAGTATGGACTAAAAAGAAGCCATTCCATCCTGTCTTTCTCTTCGTTGTATACTCCCCATATCCATCATTTTCATTGAAGTTATACGGATGGATATGTCCACTTGTCGGTGCCGTATAATCAATAGTAATTTTCAATGGTGACGCATTAAATGTACTCACATTACCTGCACCATCAATACATTTAAATGACATTTCGAGTGGTCCCTGATACTTAAAGACCGAAGAACCAATATACTCTGATAAATCTACCGTAATCCGGTAATTTCGACTGGCAATGCTCGTTCCTGCCTGAGCATTATAGGACACCCACACTAATGAAGAAGATACTTTTGACATAATCTTATTGGCTGTGGAAATCCACACTTCAAATGGAATAAACTGAAATGGCAACTGGCTCAACATTGTTGTATCATAGGCATTTCCAGATAGTTTTATACGAACTGAAATTGTTGGCTGATCAAAATACCCAACAACTCCACTTGAATCATAAGGACTTACTAGATCTATTTTGTCTATAGTATCATTCGTTTTATCAATGGTCGTTGATATACTTTCTATTTGAAGGTTAATGGTATTCGTCCAGTCGAATCTCATACTATTTGAAGTGATTGTGTCGTTTCCAGCAAAATCAACCGCTTTAACAAATATCGTCACATAACCTTCTTTTATATTATTTTGTAAATATTCCTTATTTATTACATATCGCTCAGAAGCTGTTGGAGCAAGGATATTAACAATATTGTGGGTTGAGCCATCTTTCTCATAATATATTTTGTAATAATTAATACCCATATGAACAGCATTATCAAAAACATTGCCATCTTTGTCATACACGTTATCGATACATGCCCAATCAATCGTTACCGACTGCAAGGTATAATAATGCCCGGTAACTGTCGATGGATAAACGCCAGGAAGAGCCTCGCTATATTTAATAAAATTTATAGTCGGAGCGACGTTATCTATAATAATTTTTTTCTCTTTTTCTAAAACAAGTCCAACATTATTTCTAACCTCATATTTTATTCGGTAAAGAGCATTACTCGTAACAATGGACTTATCTAAAATATTAAGAGTATTGTAACTATTCCATCCGTAATCATTAGATTCTTCCTCATTCGGATAATTACTAAATAAATATTTAGTAATTTGAAAACGATGCGCATTCAATGGAAGCAAGGAATGATCATCTTTAACATCAGCACTTAGTCTTATGAAACTATTCTGTGTTGTAAATAATGTGATTTCGTCTATATTAAATTTTGACTTACTGTCATCATCTCCCACAAAACTATAATCCTCACTTACAATCAACAACTCTCCAGCTGGTGAACTTAAGTCTACAGTTACTCTAAACGACGAAGACATATCGGATAAGTTACCGGCTCCGTCAATAAACTTCAGTCTTATACCCATGGGTCCTTGATACAAATGTTCTGGTAAACCAACCATTTCTTTCAGGTTAACTTGTGCATTAATAGTAATACCTGCAAGATTGTTTAAAGCAATCAACTCTTTTAAGTCATTTCGGTTGTAGCTGGCATTAATATTCACTGAGGCAATGGCTCTTCCAGTTTCGTATCCCGGATAAACAATAAAAACTTCTACAGGAATATGATTATATTCAAGATAACTAAGTTGTGTCGTATCTTGAGCATCATCTTTTAATATAACAGCAAAACTAATAACGACATCATCGTAATGACCTTCTCCATTTAATTCATAAGGAGACCCTCCCTTTGAGTCACTGTCCTCGTCATCTATAGCAATATAATGGCCGATCTGGCTGTTAATTGTACAATCCGAGTCAAATATTACAGGGCCATAATCCTTGCTGACACTATTACCTGCAAAATCATATGCGTACAAGTATAGATACATTTGGCTATTTGCAAAATTGGCATTGACATAGTCATAGCCTAAGACCTGCTCGTTAACTGATATCGATCCTAACTTACTGTTTAAGCTCGGGATTAGCATATTATTAACAATCTTACGATCTGGATCGGTGAATTTTTTATATTTCAATGCATAGTGATGGATACCTAGATGATCCTTGTTATTAAATGACTGTAAATAAAAATTATTATAAACATTGTCGTCCCCAACAAAAGGGAAGTTAAGTGTTTGCACCTGTGAAAAATTAACATCGCTGGCAGGATAATCGGATTTATCTTTATTGGTCCACATTGAGAATGTTGTTATCTCTGGAGGAATATTATCTATAATAATATTCTTCGTGGCTACTTTATGCAGAATACCCGCTCTATTGCTTACATACATATTCACTCGATATAATGAATTATTGTTAATAGCCAATCCCTGCGACGTCATATCCATACTAAAATTATTATTCCAGGTAATATTAACACTGGCTTCTTCACTGCCCATAAAAGTGGCTCTTGTTAGTTTAAACCGATTCCAGTTATTGGCTAATCCGCTGTGGACATCATTGTAATCTGCACTTAAGACAAGCTGTGTATTCGTACTGGTAAATGCAAAATGCTCTGATAATCCATATAATACTTCATCGGAAGCTTTGCCAACATACCCGTAACTCTTTTCAAACGTTAATCCTTTATTTGCAGACGGTTCCGTTACATCCACAGTGATCGAAATATTGACATTTGATGTTTGAGATAAATTACCAGCACCGTCAATTATCTTATAAACTAATGTCAGCGGCCCTTGGTATTTTGTTTTTCCTAGATAGTCACCCAAGTTGACCGTGACATGTATTTGATAATCCTCTAAATTTGGTACACTTAAAATTGTCTTTGTCTTCTCATAGTATGCGGATATATTTGAGCTGTGTATCCTATGAGCTGGAATATTCCCAGATGCTATAAATACCTCTAAAGGAATATGCGCATAGTTCAAGTAGCTGAGCTGTGTAAAATCATTGGCATTATGCTTCATATGAATAATAAAATCGACAGTTACTTGGTCAAAATATACACTCGTTCCACTTGCATCATATGGACTATAGGCATAGGGCATTCCGATATCTGCATCTGATTGATTATCCGTGATTGTTTCTGTAAATTTCACCTGATTATTAAGCGTATTATTTAAATCAAGGAAATAGGGTCCAATCAGTTTTGAATCGGTATTGTTCGCAAAATCCGTTGCACTCAGTTTAAATCGAATACTACCCTCTTTAATGAGATCCAATAAATACCCGCCACTTATTGTCAACGAGTTATGCACTGTCGGAACAACTGAACTATTTATCGTCAGCCATTTGCCTTCTGCTTCTATTGTTTTTTCATAGTACAGCACATATTTATAAATTCCCTGATGAGATTTTCGATTAAAAATATCGGGACTACTAATATATACATTATCAGAAACATCCCATTTAAAATTTATGGTGGTATTTTGAAGGAAATTTTCACTAGAAGGCTTATATGTATTAGAAAATTCACTAATATATACTCCAAAAACATTAAATACAGGAGGAGTCGTATCGATAATAATATGACGTGTTATGGGGGTCTCAACTACACCTGTTCGATTGCTAACATCGACTAAGACATCATAATATGAATTATTTGCAATAATTCCACTATCATATATATTCCACGTCGGATTATTGCTCCAAGTTCTATCGGCGGATAGCAACATATTTCCTGTTAGCGACTTCTTTAAAATACGATATCTGTTCCAATCAACTGCCATGCCAGTATGTGGATCATTAAATACTGAATATAATTGAACATTACTAGCCTGATTTGTAAATGCTGTATTCGAACTAATCCCATGCATGCCAATATTCATACTTGAACCGATATAGCGATAACCATCCGTTACAAAACCCCCTATTCCGACTGGAGGGCTCATGTCCACTGCCAGTGTTAATACTTTCTCTGCCATTTCAGATAGATTACCAACACCGTCAATTAACTTGAAACTGATTGTTAAATAACCCTCATACAAGGATGTTCCCACATATTCTTTTAAGTCTATCGTTACCTGAATATTATATGTAGCTAAATTGTTAATAGTATTTATAATTTGTTTATTATTATATGTCGCTACGATGTTATCTAAATTGATAGTGACAAATTTATTATGGGTTATGATAAATGCCTCTACAGGAATATGTTTAGCTCCTAAGTAACTAAACTGTGTAAAGTCATTGGCACTCGTTGTCATATGGATAGATAAATCGACTATCGTTTGATCGTAATATCCGCTCTTTAATGATGCCTGATAGGGTGTTCGCCCATCACTATTTTCGTCATGATCATCCGTGACTGTTTCATAGTAATCAATCTGTGTTGGCAATGTATTTGTCCAGTCAAAGTACAATGGACCACGAGTGGCTGTGGTAATGTTATTTGCAAAGTCCCTTGCTGTTAATATAAATTTGGTAAAACCCTCTCCTATTATATTTTCAATATCCGATCTCGTCATTGCATAATAATTGATACTTGGGAATATATCGGCATTCAGATAGCTTATTGACTGAGACTGTGTAATAACTTCCAACATATATTGTTGAATCCCCATATTACTAAAATGATTAAAAATACGGCCCTTGCTTTCAACATACACATTATCTGATACTCGCCAATTTATTGTAGTAGCCACTTTTGCTTTGAAATTAACGCTACTTGGTTCATATTTTAAGCTTACTATAGCTTGATCCAGCTCAATTTGATTAATTGTCGGCGGGGTATTATCAAATACGATATTTAATGTGCTTGTTTTAACGACCCCCGTATTATTATTTACTTGTAATACTATTTTATATATATGGTTTGGAGATATTGGCTGACCACTCCAAGCATTATCTAAATCGAAAGAATTAAGCCCTACTGGCAACCATCCATTATCATAAGTATCAATTGGATTTATTCCTCCAAGTGAATACTTTTTAGTTAAGAATCGATATGGTGCTTTTGCTAACCCTGAATGAGGATCACTATAGTTTCCTGATACCGTGGACAAACCTTTCTCATAAATAAATGCATAGTTTGTTGATAAACCGTACAGCTCGTATGAACTTTCCGTTGCTATAAATCTATAATTAGGAACTTTATTAAACTCATATACCCCTACTGGAGAAGAAATATCAACAGTCACAGTTGAGAAATAACTAGAAGTTGCAGATAAATAACCAGCGCCATCGATTATTCGATAATACATTTTTATCGGCCCTTGATATTTAACGCCCTCTGTTCCGACGTACTCACTTAAATTCAAAGAGATATCAATTTGGTAATTTCCTAAATTCTTACTAGGAGAACCATCTGAGTCTATATTTGCACTATTAATAAAAGTAGCTGAAATTTTATTTCTAGATATTATTTTATATCCTGGCGCTCCAGTTTGTATTGATATTTCTACCGGTAGATTGACAAAGGATACCTTGTCATTTAGCTGAGTCGTATCAAATGCATTCGATGCCAAAACGATGGGAACGTTTACTGTTAGCTGGTCAAAATGCCCAGCAGAACTTGCAGACCCTGAAGGAGACATGCCGTCACCTTGATTATCTATATCATCTTTATATTTAATTGTACTATTTATCATCGTCTCGAGATTATTTCCAGCATCAAAATAAACCGTTTTTGAAAGGCTCTGATGGTGAAGCGCATAATCCCATGCATATAATGTAAAAATTACTTTTCCTGGTTTAATAATATTTGTTATATCTGACCATTTTATTATTGAAATATGGGTTAATGTTGGTGTTGTTTCAGCGTGATTAATTGTACTATCCAAACTGATTGAACTATTCCTTGAACTGAAAATATACCCATGATTTTCAGTTGTTGTCATATTTCTAAATTGCAGTTCATAGAACCAAATACCCCTTGCATCATCACCAGTCAGTTTCCCATTGGAAGATATCCCAATATTATCTGAAGCTGCCCAGTTTATTACAATATTTTGCGACCCATAATAATTACTCTTATAAGCTGGATAGTCCTGACCCAAGGCATCATGAAACTTAAAGTAATTGATACTTGGAGGAGTATTATCTACTATTACAATAAAAGAA
>MFRH01000022.1:5082-25508 GCA_001783275.1 Candidatus Margulisbacteria bacterium GWF2_35_9 | reverse complement strand
ATGTTTTATTTTCTATTAACTGGTAGATATAACCGGGATTAGAACCAATTCCGGTATAATACACTTTTTTCCTTAAGAACGTATCGTTAGCTGGCATTCCACTTTCAGTATCTATTAAATCTCCCTTTTTAAAACGAATATTTGTCGTAGTCAAACCATTTACAACTGCAATATAATTTGCTTTTACAAAATCTTTCGTTTTTGAAATATCGTATTTTGCAACATCGGGATAAGAGCCAAATTGCGAATTATTGGATATATAAAGCCCCAAACCTGGGTTGGCATTATCTTGATACAAGTAGAACGGTGCTTTACCAGTATCAACTACTGGCGCAGTTAAATCGATAGTGATATTAACCCAGTTTCCAACATCAATATTAAATGGGTTCCCTTCCAAACTCATTGGGGCAATAAAGAGATTAACCGTTATTGACTTGGTAACAATTTGCAAGGTAGTCATACTCTTGCTTGTATATGTTTCCTCTCCTAATTGATACTTACCTATCGCAGGAACAACATTGAAAAAGTTGAAATTAAAATTTCCGGTTCCAACATACGTGCCATCATTTTCTATTTTCCAGTGGATATCATCGTAAGCATTGTATACATATTTATCGTCTCCGACTCGTTGTTGTTTTGTCCATACAAGACCAAACTGGGATCCGGATTCCGTATCCAATGTTAAGTCAAAATCAAAGGAAACAATGCCACTGTTGTATATCCTTGAATAGGGACTTCCGGAATAGCATTCATATGGAGTATATATTTCACTATTTAGTAAACCAACACCCGAAATAGTGGCTGTAATCAAGGCTGCATTTTCAGGATTATAGCTTAAATCCGGCAGTATATTTAGCGTAATTCGTTCAGTACTCATATTATTATTAATCTTTAGTATATGCTTCAAATTAATTCGGCTATAGTTGCCGGCATAATCAACCACATCCAGCCGTAGACCATAAATAGTATTTTGAGACGTCTGGCCTGTAATACCCGATCCGAATATTGCATTGTCCGATTCTATAAAGTTTGAACTAACAAAGAAACAATAATTAAACGATCCTATCAGTAGATCAGGAACTCTTTGCGAAATACCATAGGACTGCGTTGATACGTTAAACAAACCATAATTATTATTAATTAGCTTGTTAAAACTAGTAACGGGAATATTTATTGAAACCTCATTTGCCTGATTTCTGGATACTGTAATTCTAAAAAATGCAATTTCAGATGCATCATTTTTTAATATACTCAGGTCTTTCGCATTATCCGTTACTCTAAAATAGAGCCTAATCCCGTCATGGCCATCAGAATAGAACTTCTGCTTAGTATTGATAACATTATTAGGCATTAAAGGCGAACCACCCCAAATACTTCGGTATGGCTTTTCAAATATCGCCTGAACTCGTGTATTCGGATCGAACCAGTCACTTTCATTTAGATTAACACTTACAAATGAAGGACCCTTTCGATCATAAACGATTGCAGTGCTTCGTGTACCGCTATAATTCATAGCCTGATCCATCCAAATAAAATCGACTATATTTGAACCCTCTGCAATATTTGCAGAAATTCCTGAGAAAGCGTCTAACCAACCCGTTTTAACACCATTTCGAACTAACCGATACTTAAAGGGATTTTCAGCTAATCCAACTCCATTATAATCATTAATAGAAACACCGCTACTTCCCGCTTCTATCCAATTATTACTACCCATTAATTGCTTATTATTGACAAAAATAACTTCCTTTAGGTTCATCTCATTGGATAATTGTGCTCTCATAAAGCTAGATGGAATTTCAATCGTAATGGGTTCAAAGTTAGCACTTGAAATAATCATTCTACTCGATGTAATGGTTAAGGCCCCTAATCGTTTCTGATTAATCGGATTTGATAAATCCGGATAAAGATATAGTGCATTTATCGTTATCCGTGGTGGCTCTGTATCGACACTAAAGGTCACTTTTAGTTCAATATATGTATCACCAGCCATATTCGGAACATTTACATATAGTTGTCGATTTAGTCCTTTTGTTAACGGTGTATACTGGCCTTCTCCCTCAGTATAATTCGTAGTATTTGTGTATTTCCCATAATATTTATAATTGATTGTCGGTTTGGGATCAATTTTATCTATTGCCGTTCCACCAGTAGCATCTTTGCCTCCATATGGATTAATGGTCGTTCCTTGTTGATAAAAGAAAAACGGTTGTTGTGATAAATCTCTTAAACTGTGAGGATCGTTACTAGCAACAATATTGATCGATAAATAAACATTAACCGTATCAACAATAAACCCACCATTAACCAACTGAGCATTATAGGCAAAGTCACCCCACGGCATATTTTTGTTATACTTACTGTTATAACTATGAGCGACTGGATAAACAACTGAAATATTCTTACTTATCATCTTTATCGGGCTAGATCTAAATACTTTTTGAAAATTCATTGTAGAAATATTTCCACCTAAGTCTGCAACACCCACTATCAGCTTTTGGTTATTATCCACATATTCCATGTTAATTTCCAATGCATCGCGTGCATGATCCCACGCATTTGTATCCGGTATTAGTTTATGAAATAAAATATTGTTTTGAACGCTATCGTCTGTATTTCCATCGACATCGACAAATTTATATGAAGCAAACGGCAATTTTTGCCCAGTTCTTAGTTCTATTTTCCCAGATTCTAAATTAAATCCGCCTGTACCAAAACTAGGACTCCATGATTTAGGGAATAAACGCTGATCTTTTTGGAAAAAACCAACTTCATTGGTTTTTTCATCCCATACTCTCATGTAAACCTTGGAATTTTTTGTTAGAACAATAAAATCATAGCCCCACTGTCCAGCATCGGTTTCAACATAAGGATAAAATAGGTTATCGCCCTTCAGATATAAGTTAGCTTTATCCAAATTACCACCTGTTTCCGGTAGATTGTAATATAAATGAGAATCCTGTAGATTTTGAGGAAATTTTGAGAATCGGCTCTCATCAGCATACTTGCTTAATTGAGTATTATCCTCTGGGTGAATAAGCGATATTGTACCTTTAACAAGATTCCCCCTCGTTCCGTTTGGTGTTTTTATATATATTTTATTATCTTCATCCAGAAATAATAGTCCACTAAACGTTGTATCAATGATTGGAGCAACCACATCATTAAAAAAATAAAAATCTTTTGTTGCGATATTTCCTGCCCAGTCTAGAGCCGTCATCCTAAGTTTAAAATATCCTGTCCAGTTTTGTGACAAGTGCACCTCAAGGAGGTTTTCTATAGCATTCAGCGTGCTATCCACCTTTCCTTTGTAAGAAATATAGTTCTCAGAAACAGCATCTGAAGTACAAATAATGGAATATCGTTCCAGTTCTATATTTTGAGAAGTATGGATTGTATTATTAGTCGGGCCATCAGCTCTTAACGATGCGGTTACGTATGCACCAAAGGACACCACATATTGCTGACCAATATTATAGGTGGTGGAAAGATGATTAATTTTTGTAAAACTATTAGTATTCGCATTGGACAACTCATATAAATCAAATTTAATCTTTTCAATACCTGAACCAACTTTACCCACTTGATTAACAGCCCTGTCTTTCAAAAACAATGAAAAATCAGCTTGATCGGATTTCACTTGATAATAGGTAGTACCTTTGAACTTACGACTATTGCTATTTGCCCAGCTGGCTTTTCTAAGAAGTATATTTAATGAAGGTGCTTTTTTATCGACTAAATGAAGCTGTCCCTCAGACCAGTTTCCGGTATTACCGGCTGCATCGTTAGCACGAACATTAAACGCATAGACATTATCGGTTAGTGCAATAGCGTAATATTTAGTATAAACATTTTGTGTTGGTATATCAAAGTTACTTGTTACGATATTACTTAATCCAGGATATCGCATTAATCTATAATCAAAATTCTTAATAGAACTTCCACCAAGATCTACTGGCTCCTGCCAGTGCCATGTAACGGAATTATTCTTACTGGTTACAATAACAAAACGACCGCTATTATCGATAGTCGGAGTTTTTATTATGTCTGGGCGAGAATAGTCTAACCAGAAAAATTCGGATTTATTTCCAAGGGCAGATTCATTGCCTGTTTTATCGATAACTCTCATTCTGGCATAAAAGTCCTTACTGGTATACTCTTCTTTATCAAACGTATATCCATAACTAAATTTATTATCACCATCTTGGCTAAGCATACCAGGCGTAATAGTAAAACTAAGAACACTGCTACCTTCATCATTGCCGCTCATTCTATTATTCGATGTAAATATTTCGAGTACAAATGCAGAAACCCCTGCCTGGTCATCAATATTGCTCCATATAAACTCTTGGATTTCCTTACCGGAGAAGCGTGTTTTATCGATTTGCGATGTTAAATTATGTAAATCTTCAACCTGTTTAACAAATCCGTCATACTTGGCAATAAACAATGTTTTCCATACAGACCAGTTACCTGCGAAGTCCTTCACTCTCATTTTATAAAAATAAATAGATTCCGAATTTTTTAACATCGATCCTTCTGGTGCGACTCCTTCTGAACTAGTCGGAATAGGAGTTCCAACTTTATCATAACCCTCTTCAGGCCCCCAATAGTATTGAAGTTCGGCAATACCACTACCACCCGTATCTTCAAAGCGATTTTGGATAGGAACATCACTCCAGTCAAAATCTGCATTCACCGCCGTTGTTTGATAAACATCATGAATAAATCCATTTTTCTCATTTATTTGATTCAACTGGCCGATAACAGGCGGATTAATATTGACAACAGGAGCATCTGTATCAAATCTAAGAACGAGATCAGCCGGCATCACGTCCGATAAATTACCCGCTTGATCTTTAAATTGAACTACTGCTTTTATATCAACTCCATTATCATAAGAGTTTTTATCCTGATAGTTATAGGTGATATCTATCCAAGACACATCGGCAAAATCTGTTACATCTCCGTTTAGATTTGTCCCCGTTTTAACCCGAACTTTATCCAGACCACTTCCACCGTCGTCCTCCGGTTTTACCCAGTGCCATACATTATTTGTTATAGAGTTGGTCCAAACAGCCCCATTTTCCTTTCTGCCTGTATAGGGCCAAAATCGACTGGGTTTCTCTGGTTGATCCCGATCCACATAGACAAACCCATTATTACTAACGATCGAACTCCACATATCGGCACCATTTCGAGCTTTCACCTGTATAAAGTATTTTTTATTTGTATGTCCTTCTGTAAACAAATAACTACTGCCACCCTTATAGTCTAAGTCGCTAAACGCTTCGTTTCCATCGGAGTCGTATAAAACAACTGCTTTGTTTTGTATCCCAGAGGCACTATCCGAAAAGTTATCCAACCAGCTAAACGTGTAAGTATTATTTGTGTAATAATTTTGATTAGCGGGGGTGTTGATCATGCTTGTTCCAATAAGTGGTGGTGTCGGATCATATGACAATCGAAATTTTAAATATTGGGTTGAAGTAGCTGCACGACGAACATCGTAAGCCATCACATAATAATCGTTATTGAATCGTTCAGTAACAACACTTAGGTCTACTTTTCTAAATCGTTCTTTTTGAATTATCCAAGCAGGAGAAACTGGCTTGTTGTTATAATATCCGTAGTAAAGGTCTGGGCCGCGATATTTTGAGCCCGTCCAGATGAGGTTTAGCATCTTATTTCGGCTCCATTGGGTTTTTACGTTGCTGTTTTTTATCCCCAGTTTATCGGTAATATAATTTGATTCCAATCCATAGGGCACCGCATAATTTGGATAGCGAATACTCCAATACTCCAGCGTTCCCTGTTTATTTGCTCCCGCCCATTCTGTCCAATTTCCAATATTCCCGGCATTATCAATGGCTCGAACGCGAATTTCTGCCCCTTTAGCTAATTTACCACCGTTTATAGGGCTCATTAGTGTATATGGCGAATCTGGGGTTGATCCATTATATGTAATGGTCCGATTATACGCTAAAGAATATGTCTTATATGTATCAAACCCGATATTTGTTAAAACAGTATCCGCTTCCCCATTTTCGCTAACTTGTACTTGATACATAGACACACCGCTACCGTTAAATTTATCATCCGCTTCATTCCATCGCCAGTAGTAGTTGTTGGCTCGTTTATATATATCGTCTGGAGTAAGAATCAGTCCCTTGGGGTTAGCTGCATTGCGTTGAGCCTCCAAATATTTGTAGAGATTTTCTCGTAAATCATCCTTATGCAGCCCCATATTGTCATACAACTGTTTAACAGAACTTGCTTGTCCTTGATAAATATATTCATTTTGTATCGTTTTTAATTTCGCAAGAATCTGCTCCTCCGTTATTTCCCAAGGTTTCTCATATACAGTCGCTGAATCTATCGGCAATCGATATATTTGATTTCTATAATAATACATATCCCCAAGATAATATGAGTCCCCTGTACTTGTAAAATGAGCCATCCAATCTGCTATTACATCACTTGGAAAATCATTTTTATTATCGGTAAAGTCATATCCTTTAATAATTGAATAATCCTCATTTACATACGATCCCTTCGTACGTTCTTCATATCCATTTTTAAATTTTAAAAATGTTGTATTTCTAAGTCTTTCTAGTATCATGGCACCACTCGTTGGATATTTATCGCCATCAAGATTATCAAAATCAGACGAAACGAGTACTCCATTGAGTGCTGATGCAGCATTTACTATTGCATCCTTAAAGCTCATGTAATCCATACTAGGAACAAATTTATTGATACGAGCATAATTTAGGTATTCAGGAATCTCTGATGCAAGCTGAGACCCATTTATTGCACGGATGATCGTATCCAACGAGATTCTGCCATCCGGCAAACTAATGTTCTCCATATTAAACACACCATTAAAGTCATTATTCGGCATATCCAGCTGATTCACAGTCGTGGGAATAAGGTAATTATTTACAAAGTAATTTGATATCGCATAATTATCATTTTTCTTTTCTGCTTTTACATAGCCGAGAGACTGTAATTCTAATATCACATCATCCCCAGAGTATTGCCCACGACCTTTTACCCGAGTCACGTAAGATTCTAAACTTTGTTTATTTACAAATCCGTTTTGATAGTATTCCAAATTTTCAATCAGTTTATCTTCTCTTCCAGATGTATTTTTTATATAATCATCCATTTCAATATTATTAGCTATAAACCATATATTTGACCCATAATATTGCCTAAAATTAGCCTGCCACTCCGCTCCGCCAATAGTGTCATATAACGCTTGATGGATAATACCTCCACTTGCGTCAAAAACATTACTTGTATTGTACGCCCATACGGCTCGTCTGATAGTCGCAGGTGCACTTGGAACCATACTATCTACTTGAAGCCAAGCTGAATACAAGTCCTCATCCCATCGAGGAGTCGTACCTTCCGAAAAATTGGGAACATCTTCAATAATATGGCCAAAATTATCCTCAGCCTGAAGTTTTAAATAATAGGCATTTCCCCCATCTTCCTCGTCAGCATTAAACTCAGTGAACTCGCATTGATCTACATTACTTGGAATATTTTCAACTGATTTATATAAAGTCCCATTTCGTCGATACAAATAGGCGTGATACTTCGATACAGTTCCACCACCTATGTCCACAACAGGATTCCAAGTGAAGGTATAGACATTTTTACTTGTAATTGTATTTATCTGAAGAGCTGGAGTCGGATGCTGGGGTGGCAAGGCATCTACACGCGTGATTTTGGGTTCGGACCAATCGCTCCATAAACCAGCATAATCTTGGACACGTACTCTAAAATACTTCACATCACCCGGTCCTCCGGGACTATTTGAATTTGTTCGCCAACCAAGACTATCCTGAATATTATCTAGTCCATATTTATTGTAACCAGCAAAATTGACGGCAATAATCTGATTGGTTTTCTTGAACACATTCTTCGGATAATCTGGGGCAGGAGTCGCAGAGCTATCATAGCCATAATAAAATTCATATTGTCTGACACCACTATTATACCCATCACCTTTGGCATTGCTATCTGCAGCAGTCTGCCAGTTCCAAGTATAGTTATGCTTATCTGTATAGGACTCTGACGGTACATTTGACGGCTGAACGATTTTTACCCAATCCACTTTGATCGGAGGTGTTCGATCGATAATAACAGCGTCACTTGTAGAACTCCATGCACTCGAATTTCCCGCTTTATCCACTACTTTTACTCTATATGCGTACTTATTTCCGTCATCACTTTCGTCAATCAGAACGTTTAATCGAACCCCTATTTTATCTATATATGCCACACTTTTTAATACCTCTGTGTTGACCTCATCATATACGTCACTGTTATCAATACTAAACTTTTTAACAACGTAATAATCAATTCCACTGCCTGCATGGTAGGTGTTATCATTACCTGCATCTATCACCGGATAGAACTCAACAGCCAGATTATTACCTGATAATATAGTATCACCGTTATTAACAATAACAGCATCAATCGTCGGGGGAACTTGTTGATCCACAAACACATACTCAGACCCATAGCTCCATTCGGTAAATGTTAAATTAGGATTTCCGTATCTAATTCGATATTTTATATAGTACTGTGTATTTGGTGCTAAAATATTCACGCTAGCAAAATCAAAATTAAAATCTGCTTTATTACTTAACTGATAAAACTCTGTAACGGCTTTCCACTCATATACACGATATATTCTAACCTGATAGGAATCTATTTGAGTTTTCCCCAAGTTGTCCAGCTTAACATTAATGCTATTATGGCTAATGTACACTTCGCTGAGCTTAGCTGATGCTGGTCGTTCTGGTCCTCTGCCATTATATGCATAACCATATATATTTTTCCATGACGCTTTATTACCATAATAGTCCTTGGCCGCAATCCATAACCGATAGTTTGTTGTAGATGTATCCGCTGAAACATCAAAGGATATGGTATTTCGGGTGATAAACTTACTTTCATTATAGCCAATTGGAGCATTTAAATAATCCGACGGTTCATCTTTACTATTTCTCCAATCGTAATAGTATCCATGTATTCCAATCTCATCATCTTCACCGGGTAGCCAAATTATATGAAATTTGTTTACATTACCCGTTGTAAATGCCGGCACCCGAATATCATTTCCTGTTCCATCATTGGCAAATATCGTATAAAGAGAACTATCGGCTCTTACGGCAACGGGAGGGTTATCCGGTGGTGTCACATCAATTAATACTTCTCTCATATATTCCCAGACGTCTTTTTTGTTACCACAGATATCAACCGCTCTTATTTTGGCCTTGAAATACATTCCTTCGGCCACCGGATACTCATAACTGGTATCGGACACACTAATGGTTGCAAATGTTTCAAGATCATCTCCTGTAAATGGGTCAACCCAGTTTAAAACGATCTCGTATCTTGCAATACCCGATCCTGCTGAGTTTCCACCTTCATTATCAGCTGGCATTGTCCATTTCCAAACAACTTTATCGGCCGAACGCTCTGCTTCTCTAGGATTCTTAACGGCGTATGGTGCTATTCTGTCTATGGTAAATATATTACTGTTTTGTGCATAATCCATTAAATCTGAGTCATACTGCTCCACATTATTAAAACCAACTCGATCCCACACCACAATTTTTGCAAAGTACATATACTCATCTTTTAATTCACTGATACCGCTACCTTCGAAAGGAGTATACGTAATAGTGCCTGAACTTTCCGTGCGTCCCTGTCCAATTTTTAAAGAACGATTAGTCGTTACCATGGTATATTTATCCGTTTTTGTAATCGAACCTGCTGGATCCATTTCATAGACATAGACATCATAAGTACTAATTCCAGAACCACCTCGATCCACTGCAGCATCCCAACTAATGACGGCAGAATTTAACGTACTGAAAAGAGTACCCCCCTCAATCATAAAATGGGGAATATTACCCGGTGGATAACCATCGTAATTGATGGTTGCGATTACGACTGTCCAATTGCTGCTATTTGCTACATAGTCTTGTGCTCTTACATATACTTTACTAATATTGCCATGCTCCATGGGATCAAGTTCGACTGATACATATTTTCGGCTAGTTTGCCATGACGATATAAAGTTAACATCTGCCAGTGCGTCATCGCTCACTCCCACTGAGAATTGATACCATCTCACACCAGATTCAGTATCAATAGCAGGATCAACCGATATAATAAACCGATTTGTTCTCGTCCAGTCATCTTTCGGAACGGCCATCCCTGTATCTGCATCATAAAGAGTATATGGACGATGACTGTTAATGTTGCTGATATCAGGCCCTACAAAATCATACCGATAGCTTTCCATTAAGGCAGGCAATCTTTCATTTCCGGCATTGTCTATAATACTGACATACCAACGTACAATGGTTCCATGACCAAAACTGTCGAAATCACTGTTTGGAACCGTGACAGACCAATTCGTTGTAAATGTAAACTCTGCATTATGTGGAGTGTTTGCAGGGTAAACATTATTCGTTACCAAATAATAAAAGCCCTTAATACCAGCATCTCCATTATCACCCGCTCCATTCCAAGCCATACTGTATGTGTTATTTTTAGTCGGCTGCCAATAATAATAATCCGTAAAATGCGTCCAAGATGCCGGTATCTGAGTATCAAAGATATACTTGTACACAGGTTGCCATTCTGACTGGTTTCCGGCTCGGTCTGCTACCGATACCCGTAATCGATAAACATTATTAGATGAAATATCATTTGCAACAGTAATCGGGCCATACGTTGTTCCGGATAAATTCTTTGTTGACGTGCCATTCCCATTGGTGCCCCAATAGTAATAATACTTGTCGATACCGGATATTCCCACATCACCCATATTTATCCAGGAAATTGTACCTGTCTGGTTTTTACTGGTGATCAGCTCCAAATAAATATTCTCAGTATTTGCTCTGACAGAATAGGGAGGGATCGTATCTCGAGATACGACGAACAGAGTCTGAGTCAAGACATTTTCTGCAATATCTTCGACGTATAAACTGACATCGTTATAATCTTCTGCAATCCAGTTCCAATCGATATTATACAGTACCCCAACTGATGGAGCACCTTCAACCAGAGGAATATCATAAGCTGATGAGTAAATAGATGCACTTGGTTTAATTGTCATATATATTCTCTTCAGGTTTGAATATCCGATATCTTCTATATTAATAGTGATGTATTTTAGCCAATCGTGATTGGTATCATTGGCAAAAGCGGCTGGAGCGCCTGCTTCAAAAGTTATTGTTGGTTTCAATGAATCTTTTAATATGGTAAATAGAACTGGAGAAGTAAGGTTTTCTTTTTCTAACTTCGTATTATTAAAAGAAATCAGAATATTGTTTGTCCCTTCCATTAATGTTTGATAATTAATTGTAAATGTTGAATATTTAGTATCATTTACCGGTTTAAGGATTGTATTCCATGTTACATGACCCACGTTATTTGCCGAAACGCCATATGCCAACTCATACAATTTATATAAGCCTGAGATTTCATAAAAATCCACTTGAGTTCTAAGCATGAAATCCGCTGTGGATTTATACCATGTTTTGTAGTAATTATCTGAGTATAATTGATAATTATAGGTTAGACCAAAATCAGACTTAAACACACTGAATAAACTATCACTTGTAACGGTTGCGCCTGTTCCATCGATAACCTTAACCAAAACATCACTCGTTCCATTCAAAAAATTATTCCAAGCCATTCCCCATTTCATATCATAAGTTGTGAGTGAAATCGAATCAGTAATAACATACCAGTTGAGTGTCAGACCCGTCATATCGGTTGAACATTTGACCCCATAATAAATTTGGTTCAATTTAGAACCGCCATAATCATGGAAATTAATGGTTACGTAATTAAAGATGTCTGGCTTAATACCGCCCTTGGAATATTCCTTATTTTCAACGAGGCTATTAAACGAGGGGAGTAATGTATCCTTAAATATGGAAAATGCATGGACATTAAGAGTATTGACCGCATTGTCTGTAACAATCAAATAGATATCATTCGTACCGTTAACTAAATCCGTCCAAGATATTAACCAATCTTTGGAATACACTGCAGTATTTATGTTTTTACTAATAAGCCGAATAATACCGGGCTGTTTTATACCTTGATTATACGTGACGATTCTTATTGAGAAGGAACTGATCAACGAAGATCCATTATCGGTAATATCTATATTTATTTTGTCTAAGAAATCGGGAGAGGTATTGTACCACTGCGAAAGGACATTACTTCCAATATAATTCTTAAATGACGGTCGAATTGTATCCTTTTTAATATGCCCAACAATATCCATAGAACTATTACCAGCATTATCGCTAACATACATAACAATATCGTTGTATCCATCAGCTAACGCATTCCAAGAAACAGCCCAATTTTCATATTTTTCAACACTCGCATTTTGTGTGACCATTACTAAATTTTTTATTGTATGATTAAAACTCACAGCGTAATAAATTGTAGCAATGTTTGAACTACCAGAATCGTTAAACGATACCGGCATATTTTCCATCCATCCAACTTTCGCTTTATACCATATATCAGCACCAAACACGCTTGTCTTAATGTTAGGTAGGCTTGTATCTTTCAGGAATGTAAACGCAATGTTTTGCGTGCTATTTCTTGCTTTATCCCCTATATATATTTCAATATCATTTGTTCCATTCTGAAGGATATTCCAGCTGATATTTACACCAGATAGATACGTATCTTTTTGATAATTATTACTGACTATGACCCAATCTGAATAGGTATTATCAATATGCGAATACACCCGATAACTAATTGTTGAAATATTTGAAAAGCCTTCATCAAAACAATCGATACTGACTCTGTTCAGCCATGAAGGTGGCACACTATGCCAATCATTAAAGCCTTTTTGTCCTGCACTCGGGGCCTTAACTTCGAAGGATGGGTTTAATTCGTCCTTTAATATTTTAAATATAACACTGCTTTCAACCGACCAGTTTGCATTATCGCTCACCCTAACTAAAATATTATTTGTACCATTACTTAGTTCACTCCAAGATATGTTCCAGTGATTAAACGTTAACAATGCTTGATTATCAGTTACAATAACCCATTTTGTTGGATGGCCACTCCTGTTGATACCATACTGAATTCTGTTAATATTTGCACTGCCGGTATCGCTAAAGCTTACATCAACAGATGACATATATTCTGGACTATAGTTGTACCAAATATCATCTGGATAGTTCTCAATTGCCGTCTGATTAATGTTTATAGAAGGCTTAATAGTGTCTTTCAAAAATGTAAAAACCTTTTTTCTGGTTATATTAAGGGCTCTATCCTTAACTTCTACATAAACATCATTACGTCCATTTTGCATTAGATTCCACTTTAAGTTAACACCCCTATTCCATGTCGCTTGGCGGAAATTGTTGTCCGTAACAATGATAAAATCAGTATACGTCTCTGTTTTCTGATTATAAATTTGATACGCAATCGAGACGATATTGGAATACCCCGTATCATAACAGTTGATGCTTGTTTTGCTTAACCAATCCGGAGTAATTTTATGCCAATTATAAATTCCCCGGTCCACATTATTCGGGGTAATTAGTTCTATCGTCGGTAATGCATTATCCTTAAATATTTGGAAATATCTATTAGTTGTGGTCACCCAACCAGCATTGTCGCTAGCAATAACATATATATCGTTTGTTCCATTTTCTAATTTTTCCCATTGAATATAAATATTACTATATTCATCCAGGTTTAAATGAGTTGCAGGTACATTATTGTCATGGTCATAATTGATATATTCCTTGTTGCTAATATTATTTGATACTCGATATTTTACGGTATCGATTAATGAAGACCCACTATCGGTAACCACAACTGCTACATATGCATAATAAGATATACCATCTTTATCCTTATCATCAAAGCGCCATGTCTTAAATAAGTTAGCATATCTCGGTGATAAGGGATTTTCTTTATTTACTATTTTAGGCTTGAGTGTATCCTTCCGTATAGAGAAGTAAAAGTTTTCAGTCACATTTTCTGCCCGGTCTTCAATTCGCAGGTATATATTGTTAGTACCATTATTTAGGCGATTCCAGCTCACTACAAACGGAGTATTATATGTCACCTGTATATGATTTGTTGCAATAAACCAAGAGTACGTGGTTGTTGAATTAAATGTAACCAAACTCATCTGGATTGTGACAATCTTTCCTCCGCCGTAATCAAAGAATGTCGGTTGTATTTTACTTAACCACTCTGGTTCCTCTGTAAACCAATGATTATAAGACGCAACTGGTAATGGATTATAGCTTGGAATAATAGAATCTTTAAGAATGGTAAAAGTATTTATACTCACCATATTTCCAGCATTGTCACTAACAATGATAAAAATATTATTTGTACCATTTATCAGAAGAGCACGATCGATAGTGATAATCTCATTTATCTCAGATTTATTTATGTTGCGGGATAAAATAAATATCTTCGGTTCAGCCATGTCCTCATTGTCAATTCCCCATCCATATGCGGACAACAACGAGTGGCCATCATCCGTGACGGTTAACTCCTTGATATCAAGCAATTCTTGAGGTGGATTTTTATACCATTTTGAATAACTGCTGTAGTTACCTGCATAGGTATAAGCTGGAGCAATAGTATCTTTATATATGGTCCGAACACGTTCTTTTAGTTCATTTCCATTTGGGTTAGACTTATCAATAACTCTAACCACTATATCGTTAGTACCATTTTTAAATAGAGCCCAATCCACTTTCCAATCTGTCGTAAATTTGTCGACGCTCATATCTTCAGCTACCAGTTGCCATTGTGAAGAATTGCCATTATTTGACACAGAGTATTCAATACTTTTAAGTCCTGAATCTACAGCAGAAGGATCTTCAAAATCTATATCCAAAGTTAAACTATTTGGGGTAGTGTTATACCACTTGTCAAAAAAAGCGTGATCATAGGCTTTTGGTGACCAGGTTGGGGGCACAATGTCCTTATAAACGTCTGCTAAATATTGTTCTGTTTTATTGCCTGCATTATCGGTAATAACCAAACTAATCTCATTATGACCATTTCCAAGACTATCCCACGCAATATACCAATTCTGAACATAATTTGCAGAATTTAAAACATTAGGAACACTGACCGTTTTATATTTAATATTGTTAAGGGTCACTACATAAGAAGCCGCTGCAAGTTTTGAATATAATAAGTCGCTGAATTTAACTCCTGCAACAGAATAATCTGCCTCATTTCGTCTCCAGTCTTTAAATAATGTATCAAACCCCAAACCATTAAACTCAACCTGCTGTTGGACACTGATTGTTACGACTGGGAATACTGTATCTTTATAAATTTGGTATATTGGTCCTGATACAAATTGATTTTTTGCGTTATCGTTGATTGAAACATAAATCTCGTTTATACCATCAGCTAATAAATTCCAACTAATGACCCAGTTCCCAGTAAATACATGCCGATTAACATTCCCTAAACTACTAATAAAACCAACTGCCTTGATGGTATTATCAACCTTTGTATAGTACTGGAGCTTTTGTAAGTTCGAACTACCAACATCCATAAAATCAATATCAATATTTGAAAAAGTTGGAACGTCTTCCCTTAACCAGTGTTTGAATGCCCGATCGGCAGGAGACAAATTAACACTTAAAATATTCGGACTACTATTATCTTTATTAATACTGAACAAATATTTAAAATAATTATTCCCAGCCATGTCGTTGGCGGATATGTAAATTTCATTTTGCCCATCATTAATACTAACCCAGCTAATACCCCATTCCTTGTCATATATTAACTCCCCACAATCTCCCTTGATAAGATACCATTTAATACTATTATTAGCTGAAATTCCAACAACAATATCTTTTAATTTAGATTCTCCTTGATCAATAAAATCGATATCGATACTAGCTTCTAACCATGATGGAGGATTGCTATACCAACCGTTAATAACAAAATTGGCTTTTATATCAGCGGTCGGTGGCAATATATCCTTCTTTATCGTTAATATTTTCTTTGAAATTTCTGTATTGGTAGCATTATCAATTGCATTTACATATATATCGCAAATATTATTGGGCAACGTAGCCCAATCGATTTTGAAGTCTTCATTATAGGATGCTGAATTCACATTTTCACTAATCGACTTCCATTGAATCGAAGGATAAATATTTGCAGAAATTCCATAACGAACCGCTTTTAAAAGAGACTGTCCTTCATCATAAAAACTAACCGATACAATTTGAATTGGTGGTGGCTCTTTGTTAATCCATTCTGTATATTGATTTTTATTAACAGTATCGATTATTGTCGGTGTAAGAATATCTTTCTTGATATTAAAAACTGGTTTAACACTAAGTATTTCATTCTTAGCATTATCCGATGCAGAAACATATATGGCGTTTATACCATTTGTAAGACTATCCCATTTTATTGCCCAAGGCGTTGCAAAATTAGGTTGATCGACATCCCTTATTAAGTATCTTTGTTGTTTATTATCCGCCGAAACTATATAGTAAAATTTATCAAGATTAGAGCCTCCACTATCTGAAAAATCGATTCTAATATTATCTATATATTGGGGGGTCACATTATGCCATTTAGCAATATCTAAATATATTTCACCCACATTATAGGATGGATTTATTAAATCCTTCCGAATCGAAAATAACGTATTAGTTGTTAAAATATTCCCTGCATGATCGTAACAAGTTGCATATATATCATTTTTATTACTGGTTAATAAGTTCCAGCTTACAGCCCAGTCAGTATCATATGTCGGGATTCGTGTATTATATGTAATCAGTGAATAATTGATATCGGTTCCATTGACCCTGACACTATACATTATGGTTGCAATTAATGAGTCTCCAACATCATAAAAATCGACATCCATCTCATTGTATGTGCTTGTATTATTTAAAAACCAATTGCCATTATGCCACTGCGTAAATTTTGTATGGGACTGATTCACTCTATTAATGGGCTGTGGTTTTTTAGTATCTTTTAAAATATGAAAAGCAAAACCACTCACAATATTCTCGGCCCAGTCGCTGACCCTAACATGAATATCATTGGTTCCCTCAAATAATTTAGTCCAATCTATCTGCCAAGTGATATCATATGACGGTCCGTTTTGATAATCATCAACAAATGGATGCCAATTAAAGATGGTACCTTTATTTGCTGAAACACCATATGAAAGACTCTTGATATTTGAAAATCCAGTATCACTAAAATTAATTGTTATTTTATCAATCCAAGGCGCTGCTTCTTTTTTGTTATACCATTTATTATAACGTGCCATATCTGCTGTTGCTAAATTATGAATTTGAGGGGGGATTTCATCTTTTTTAAATTTAAATAAAATCTCTTCAGTTTTATTACTTGCATTATCATTAAATGAAATCACAATATCATTTGTACCATTTCGCACTTCACTCCAATCAACGGTCATTTCAAATTGTGTATGGGACTGATTAACGGCAGTATCTACTGTCAACCACGTTGTTTCAAGAACCTCATTATGAGAAATTCCATAAAATATATCCTTCAAATTTGAACTACCAACATCATAGAAATCTATGGTAATACGTGACAACCAATTAGGTGTAGCTTTATACCATTTATCCGTATCTCCCACCATTAAACCATCTACGAACGGAAACTTGTTGTCTTTTTGAATACTAAACAATACTTTCGATTTGATTGAATTAAGTGCATTGTCGTTAAGTGACACTATAATATCATTGGTTCCACAATGAAGGTGTTGCCAATCAATCGTCCAATCGTAATTATATGTGAGTCGATTTAAATTCTTACTGATGGGATACCATTCTGTTTGTTGACCATTCCAAGATACACCATACTGTATTGTATACAGATTTGAACTTCCAGTATCTGAGAAGTCTACATTAAATGTGTTCATTTTCTCTAACCAGTCCGATGTTAGACTATACCAAACTTTAAACTTGCTATCATTTTTATTGTCATGGGTTGTAAAAGTCGGATCAATAATATCTTTCATAATATTGAAAATAAAGTTTTTTGTTATATTAGTAGCACCATCCATAACTTTAATATAAATATTGTTTGTACCGTTTCTTAATAAATCCCAATCAATACTGAAGTTTTTTGTTATAACATCTACAATACTCTGATGTGCAAGAGTAATTATGTCCTCGTGTAAATTACTTTGACCATTCCAACTAACTATGTAACTAATAGTAGCTAGTTTCGAACCGCCTTGGTCGTAAAAGTCAATATTAACTGTCGACATCCAGCTGGTATCATATTCCCTGTACCACTTTTCAAAATTGGATTTTTCATTTGTCAGTTCGTAATTTTCAAAGGTCGGTACAATAGAGTCTTTTTTAACAGCAAATAGGACTGGACCTTTTGTCCGCTGATTAAGGGCAATATCATTATATGAAATATGAATTTCATTGATACCATCCTCTAGTTTGTCCCAAGATATCGCCCAATTTTCCGTGTACTCACTTTTCCCGTGAACAGCGATTAGCTGATTCTCAGTAATACCATAATATTCAATTTGGCCATTAAACGAAATTCCATAAAATATTTCATTTAAATTTGAATATCCATCATCGTAGAAATCAATATCGATATTACTTAGCCAAGCAGGTGGTTTGTTATACCAAGGAGTAAATAATGGGTCACCAAAATTAAAGCCACTACGAACTTCATGTCTTGGTTTTATAATATCTTTTTTCACTCGGATACTAATACTTACTTGGTTGTTATCATCATCATTTTCAAAACTTCTAGCTTTATCCGTTACATATATTTTTATGTTATTGGTTCCGTTATCTAAATATTTCCAATCCATATTTAGTGGAATCGTCATATTCATAGTATTACCAATATTTGATGAAATAGCTGGAATATTGGGTACAAACGAATTATTAACTCTAATTTCATACCATATTTCTTTTAATGTTGAAGAACCTTTATCATGAAAATTACCAGTTAAATTAACTAATGCTGAAGGAGTGCTGTTATACCATTTATCTTGATTTATGAGTCCAGTGTTAACATATATATCTGGGGTTAAGGTGTCTTTTCGTAAAGTAAAAACAGGACCAACATATGTCTGATTATCCGCATTGTCTAATATTTTTATATACACCGTATTCTCGATGTCTGAAAAATCCCCCCAAGGAATATTCCAGTCTGCAGTAGACACTCTTTTATTACTTATATTGGCTAGCTTACTTTCCGTAACGACTGTAGAGTTATTCTTAATAATATATTTTGCTTCTTTTAATATTGAATAACGGGTATCGAATACATCAAAGTCTATATTATATATGAGTTCTGATGGTGGATAACGATACCAATATGTATACGCTATATCCTTGCTTGAAATATGGTTACTAAATGTTGGGGCTTCAATATCCTTTTTAATTGTAAATACCTGTTTATTTAAAGCATTAGAAGCATTATCTGTTACATGCAATATAATATCGTTATAGCCATTAGTTAACACCTTAAAATCTAGTTTTATTCTCGGATCGAGAGTTGATTGCATGACGTTATTCTTGAATAGAATCATACCGGTTTCATCATGAAACCCATCGTTATTATATGACACGCTATATTGAACAGCACTCAATAATGATCCACCGTAATCAAATATATTTAGTGGCATTTTTTCGTCGTCAATAAACCAATCCGGCGTGATACTGTACCATTTTGTAAACTTAACCGAATTTTTTGGTTCTGTAACCTGACAGGAGGGTGGAATAATATCTTTGATGATATAGAACAATACTTTACTTTGTGTTACCCAACCAGCATTATCTTCTACCCTTATTGAAATATCATTCGTACCATTATACAAATAATCCCAAGTGATAGACCAGTCGTCTTGGAAAGCATTCGTATATATACTATTAGCAGTTACCTGATATTCATGAGACTCTTTCGATCCTGAAATAATATACCAAGCCATACTAAGTTTTGATTCTCCTTGATCAAAAAAGTCGACATCATATGGACCTACTTTGTCGATTAAAAGATTGTAATAGTATATAAATACTTGCCCCGTTGGAACGTTACTTTGGAAGGTTGGACATATTGTGTCTTTTTTTAATATAAATACAGGTTTGACAGACAACATGCTATTTCCAGCTCTATCGTTAAAGGAAACGAATACCTCATTATAGCCCTGCGTCAAAGAACTCCAGTCAATCTGCCAGTCTTTTGTTAACTCTCTATTTAAGACATCTTCTTTAAGCGTATACCATTTTTTTCCTAGATTATTTGATATTGCATAATCAATATCTGAAATTCCTGAATAACCAATATCTATAAAATCAACATCAAATTTTAATCCGATATCT
>MFRH01000022.1:339-5074 GCA_001783275.1 Candidatus Margulisbacteria bacterium GWF2_35_9 | reverse complement strand
CCACTTAGAGTATTTTTCTATTTTATTCGCTTCATGGTTATTGAATGTTAACGATTCCTCATCTATATATATGCTAAATAATTTGCTTGATTGTCTTGTATTTCTGGCATAATCCTGTAAATCGATATATATGTCATTTGTTCCTGCAGCTAACTTTGAATAGTCTATTGGCCATAACGAATTAAAAGTCGCCAATGAACTCATGTTTTCAGAAAGTATATTCCAAGAAATAGTATTGTTTGTAGATAGACTCTTTATCCCATAACGAATTTGCTTTAATCCTGAAAAACCCTGATCATTAAATTCTACGTTAATTGAGTTAATCCAAGGAGGTGATTTGTTATACCAAATTGTAAATTTAGAATTGTTTATATCTTTATTAATATAACTAGGTAAGATAATATCTTTTTTAATACTGAATAAATATGACCTTGTCGTATTTAAAGCATAGTCATTTACAGACACAATAACATCATTTGTTCCATTTTGTAACTTATACCAATTAACCGCTAAATAATTATAAGTATTCTGATTAATATCCGTTCTAAAAGCATCTACAGTAAGATAACCATTATTTTGAACTCGGTATTCAATATCTTTAAGTTTTGAATTACCACTATCTGTGAAATTAACACTTAAATTGGACAACCAATCCGGTTTATATGCTGTATTATACCAAACATCATACTTTGCAAGACCTAGTTCATTGTTGCTTATCACCGGACTAAGATCATCCTTAAGTATCCTAAATAGATAGGATCTAGTTGAGTTATTTGCATAATCATTTAACGAAACAAAAATGCTGTTATTTCCATAACCCAAATCATTCCAATGAATGATCCATGGTGATGTAAATTGATGCTTTTTAATATCATGGCTGATTGTTCCGACATCAATCTGATTATTAAACGACACTTGATAATCAATGTCTTTTAAATAGCTACCATTTACATCATCCGAAAAATCAACATCAAATTGATAATCACCTATTATTCGTTGAGCTTTATTGAATCTAAATAAGGATTTCGTTTCCTTGTTGTTGATTTGAGGAATAGTTAAATCCTTTTTGATATATCCAACCTTAGCCTGAGTTATATTTCCTGCATTATCTTCTACATATATATGTATATTTGTAAGGCCCTGTTGCAAAACACTCCATTTGATTGAAAAATTCTCTTTATAACTTTGAAAATGATAATTATTTGTAATGATCTTTTCATAGTATTTCGTATTACTCTTAAACAGCATATATTTAATTGTTTTAATGCCTGACAAACCATTATCATAAAAATCGATATCAATATTGCTAATCCATGGCGGTTCTTGGTTGTACCATTCATCAGAAGATAATATTATTGATTCACTTACCACATAGTAAGGAGCAATAATATCTTTCTTTATTTTAAATACCATATTGACGGTCGTATTTTCTGCATAGTCATTTAAGCTAACGAATATTTCATTTACACCATTAGTTAACCCCTCCCAATTCAGGTTAATGTCATACACATAGCTTTGTAGTTGAACACCAGAATAGACTTCTTGTTTTGAAAATTTTGAACCATTATTTGAGACAATCAACTCAATATCTTTTATCTTTGAATCTCCAGCATCATAAAAATTTATATCCAAATCATCCATCCAATATACTTTGCTGCTATACCATAGGTCAAAGTTTTGAACTTCATTATTACTAAAGGTTGGAACTATTGTATCTTTTTTTACAGTAAATACTTTACTGTAAACAGCGTTGTTAGCTATATCATTATAAGTAAGATAAATTTCATTTACACCATCTATCAGGCTACTCCAGCTGACATGCCACGGTATTTTATAGCTTAAAGCTGAACCCACATCTCCCTCTATTTCTACCAGTTCCTTCCCGGCATTATTACTAATTACATAATAAATAGAGTTTAGGCCAGAATAGGTATCATAAAAATTAATTGTAACGGACCTAATTTTCATGGGTTCATGAGCTTGGTTATACCATTTGTTGCTATCATAAGAAAATCCAGTACTGTTAATATAAGGCTTGCTAATATCCTTTTTGATCACATATAGATTATTGTATGTAATATCATTTTTCGCACGGTCGATAGCCTTAACACATATATTATTCGTTCCTTCATAGACTAGGTTCCAGCTAATATTCCAATCTTTATAATAGCTAAACTCATATATATTTTTAGAGATTATCGCCTCACGTCTAGCTGAACCATTTTTTGAAATGATGTAGCTAATTGTTGATAAGTTAGAATATCCTAGGTCATAAAAACCTAAACTTACATCTTTGCTCCAATCCGGTTGAATCCTATACCAGATATTCTGTGCCGCTTTTGTCACTAGTTCATTGCTTGTATCAATATTGGGAGCTCGCGTGTCCTTCAATACATGAAACAATACTTCACTCTCAAAATAATTACCGGCATTGTCTGTAGCCCCAACTTTAACATCATTCGTTCCATTCTCAAGTCCATTCCAGTTTATTTCCCACACATTATTGTAAGTCACGCTATTCATATTTCTAGAAATCAGACCCGTATATATCAAACTTCCGTTATTAATAATATAATACCCAATCTCTTTTAAATTACTTGAACCTGTATCACTAAAATCAACTTCAATATTATTTAACCAAGTAGACGGTTTTTTGTACCAAGTGTTAAAACTACTATTCTCTCTGTTATTGATTGACGGTTTTATTGTATCTTTTAACACATGAAACAATGCACTACTTTTCTTCTGATTTTTTGCAATATCATTTAATGAAACAAAAATTTCATTTACACCATTCGTTAGGACATCCCAATTAATTGGCCATGTGTTTTGATACTGAGGTTCATAAACCCCGCCTACAATAGGATACCATTTAAGACCTTGAACATTTTTTACCCCATAGTTTATTGTTCCAATATTTGAAAAACCAGCATCGCTAAATCTTACATCGATGTGCTTCAACCAATTTGGACTAACTCGATTCCAAACATCAAAATTGCTTATCTCATAATTTGTATAATTCGGAGAGATAGTATCTTTATGAACCTTAAATATAAAACTTGATTTATTTATATTATGCGCGTTATCTTCCATTCTCACTGATATATTATTAGTACCATTCTTTAAGTGGGTCCACTTTAGCTGCCAGTTATCTTTATAATCATTTGTAGCTGTATCAAAACTTTTGATCTGATAAAATAACTCAAGAGGTTCAACCGAATTTGATACACCATACTCAAGATAGTATAAACCAGACATTCCATCATCATGAAAATCAACATTAATCAGATTTAAAAATGACGGTGCATAGTTCTGACCATACCAAATTTTAAATTGACTATCTCCACTGACTTCATTACTTGTTGCAGTTGCTTTTATGACATCTTTCTTCACCAAAAACAATGCACTACTCGTTGTAATATTCCCAGCATGATCCTCCACCTGAACTTTAATTTTATTATATCCATTATCCAGTATTCCCCAGCTAACAATAAATGGAGCTGTATATGAGTTTACAACCTCATATATTGTATTTTCACTAATGATAGAAAACGAATTGTGAGTAACTCCATTACGGATCAGATAGTACCCTATTTTGCTGATACCTGATCCACCAATGTCAATAAAATCAATATCCATAAGGCTTAACCATCCAGGAGAACTTTTATACCAGTTAATATCTCGTCCACCTTTATCAATATAACTTGGGGTTGTAACATCTTTATGTATTTTCAATCCTGTATTGGCTGTTACAGAATTTAACGTGTAATCGTTAAACGATATATATATCTCGTTCGTTCCTTCTCCTAACTTTTCCCATAAGATATTGAATCCCTCGTTATATGTTGTTACTCCTGCATTGAATTTCACTGGGTACCATTTAATGACCCCTTTATTTGTTCTTATTCCATAGTCAATATCATTAACACCACTTCCCTTATCGGAGATATCTATCTGGAGGTTATTAAAAAAACCGGGATCCAGTCGATACCACTTTAAATATTTCTCAGCACCGCTATCTTCTTTATTTTCATAAACCGGGCCATACACATCTCGACTAATATTAAATAAATATTTTTTTGTCACCCACCCAGCATTATCACTTACAATTGCATAGATAGCTGCTCCATCTTGAGATGGCAATAAACTCCAATCGACAGTCCAATCATCTCTATAGTTGGTTGAATTTACCCCACTCGATAACTTCTTTGTGTATTTCACACCGTTATTATAGGAAATAACATACCCAACATAATCTATCATTGAATGATAATCGCTGAAATCAACGTCCATATTTACCATAAATGGTGGTTTATTTTTATACCACTTGTTCAGATCTGTTCCAGATATCAGTATGTTATTGCTTATTCCTGGTTCTATTGCATCTTTCTTTATCTCAAATACAAATGTTTTATTCAAGTTCCCAGCATTATCTGTAACCCATACATTTACTCGGTTCTTTCCATTTGTAAGATCTAACCAGCTTACTGACCAACTAGTGGCATATGATTTTTGATCTCCATTTTTCATTAGGTATGAAAAAGTGGATATAACTCCATTGCTAGATATACTATAAGAAATATCTTTTAACTGAGAATAGCTGTCTGTAAAAAATACAGCAATATCATCAAATTTAGGAACAGGTTGTCTGTACCAATTTGTAAAAGTACTAATCTCTTTATTGTTAACAACCGGTTTTATTGTATCTCTTTTTATTTTAAATAAAGCATTGCTT
>MFRH01000022.1:0-333 GCA_001783275.1 Candidatus Margulisbacteria bacterium GWF2_35_9 | reverse complement strand
ATATTTCCAGCGATATCCTCAACATACATACTGACATTATTCGTTCCATTTACAACCATGTTCCAATTCACAGTCCATGGTATCTCGTATGCGCCAACACCGCTTTCACTATAAATTAATTCATCATACACCTTCGCTTTGCTTGCAGTATCTTCAACGTAATAACGTCCACGTCTTATCATTGAATATTTTTCATCATATAGTCGGATCGCCATCAATTTTGCGTAATTAGGTAATTTGTTATACCACATATTTTCACTAGCTACTGCTATATTGCTGTTGTTAGATATCACTGGATACTGCTCATCTTTTTTAACACGAACAACTTTTCCG
>MFRH01000021.1:28303-34207 GCA_001783275.1 Candidatus Margulisbacteria bacterium GWF2_35_9 | reverse complement strand
AACCCCTAAAAAACCCATTAAAGACTTGCCTTGTACTCAATTATCTTTCGGCTTTGGCTAAAAAACTACCGGACAGCTATGTGAACAAACAGCAATAACGCACTTGAATAACTTCTCTGTATAACTATTATTTTGAGGTAAAATACAATTTGACGAAACAAAGCCACTATTACAAGACAATAAATCCGATAACCCACTAGTTTATGTTAGTAGGCTATCGGGTTATCAAGCAAACTTAATCCAATTACTTTGTTTTCAATCCATTTTCAAATAAATCTGTTTCAACATCTTTAATTCCGGCAATACCAAAATTATCGACTAGCACTTTTACCACATTTGGAGATAAAAATGCTGGCAATGTGGGTCCAAGATGGATATTTTTAACACCTAAATACAAGAGTGCCAATAGAACGATTACGGCTTTTTGTTCATACCACGCGATATTGTAAAAAATAGGCAAATCATTAATATCATCCAACTCAAATACCTCTTTTAGTTTCAAGGCTATTACCGCTAGTGAATAGGAATCGTTACATTGTCCGGCATCCAGTACTCGTGGAATACCACCGATATCTCCTAACTTTAATTTATTGTATCTAAATTTCGCACAACCAGCTGTCAGTATGATACTATCTTTTGGTAATGCCTCTGCAAATTCTGTGTAGTAGTTACGTCCTTTTTGTCGGCCATCACATCCGGCCATAACAACAAACTTTTTCACTGCACCCGACTTTACAGCATCTATCACTTTGTCTGCTAGTTGCATTACCTGATTATGCGCAAACCCACCAACAATTGTCCCAGTCTCAATTTCTATTGGTGACTCGCAAGTCTTGGCTAACGCAATAAGTGCTGTGTAGTCCTTGGCTTTTCCTTCTGTTGCATCAGCAATATGTTTTACACCTGGATAACCCGCACTTCCGCTTGTAAACATCTTATCCTTATAACTATCCTTTGGAGGCACAATACAATTTGTGGTCATAAGAATCGGACCATTAAATGATTCAAATTCTTCTTTTTGCTTCCACCAACCATTGCCATAATTACCAACAAAATTTTTATATTTCTTAAAGGCTGGATAGTAATTTGCCGGGAGCATTTCACCATGGGTATAAATATCCACCCCTGTTCCCTGACTTTGAATAAGTAATTCCTCTAGATCTTTTAAATCATGTCCACTCACCAAAATTCCAGGTTTATCGCTCACTCCAATATTCACTTTGGTTATTTCAGGATTACCATAGCTTGTGGTATTGGCTTTATCAAGTATCGCCATGGCATCGACACCATACTTACCAGTCTCAAGAACCAATGCAACCAGATCATCCACCGATAAGGAATCATCTTCCGTCGCAGCTAATGCTTTAACAATGAAAGCAAAAATCTCTTTATTTTCATAACCTAAAACATTGGCATGTTGAGCATATGCAGCCATCCCTTTTAGACCATAAACAACCAATTCTCTTAAGCTTCGGACATCTTCATTTTCAGTTCGAAGCACACCAACACTTTTGGCCTTTTTCTCAAAATCTTCTACTGAATTACCTGTCCATTCTAATAAATCAGATGAATTAACAACATTCACATTAGTAAGTAATTTGTTTCTGAGTTTCAATCCCTTTTTAATTTTTTTTGCAATACTTTCATTGTCAAAATTGGCGTTTGTAATCGTTGTAAACAAACCATCCATCAAGTACTTAGAAACTTCTTTTGAGATATCTTTCCCCTCTCCTGATGTAAGCTGAGCTATAGCCACACCCTTTACTGTATAAATGAGTAAATCTTGCAGATTTGCTGTATCTTCTTTCTTTCCACATACTCCTAAGTAATCACATCCTTTTCCTTTTGCTGTTTCCTGACATTGATAACAAAACATATTGACTCCTCCTTTAATTTTTTATCTGACCATCTAAATTGATTACAATTCTTTTCAATGCAATATCTTTACCTGACAATTTAATTGCTTGTCTGACAATCTGATCCAATCCTGAACAACATGGCACTGTCATAATAGCTATTGTTAGAGAATAAATGGTATTCGATCTTATTATTTCTGCAATCTTAGCAACATAACTGGAGGTATCATCTAATTTTGGACATGCGATTATCAGTTTTTTTCCTCGCAGCAATTCACGATGAAACGATCCGAGTGTAAATGCCGTGCAATCGGCAGCAATTAAAAGATCACATTCATTAAAATAGGGTGCAGCTGGGGAAACCAAATGCAATTGTATGGGCCATTGACTAAGTTCTGATACCTGCTCTCCACCACTCACACCTGGGGCTGGAACGTCATTTACTTTTGGCCTCTTTATCTCCTGTGCCATTGTTCCCGGACATCCACATGCAATTGCTTTTCCCGGTTTCTGGATAAATTTTTCGGCACCGTGTACTTCCTTTGCTGCCTCTTCTCCTCGAGTTTTTTTCACATGCTCGAAAGACGCCTTTGCATCATAATCATCGCTTTCCTTTTTAACAACTTTCAGTGCATCTACCGGACACACATCCAAACAAGCACCCAGTCCATCACAAAAGATTTCTTTTGCGAGCACTGCTTTGTTTTCATTATCTAATACAAGTGCTCCTTCAGCACATGCCGTGGTGCATAACCCACATCCATTGCACTTATCTCGGTCTATTTCGATAATTTTCCTCATTACCATAACCTCTCCCTCCTTTTTGTTTTCTGGGATCATTCTACAACAAATAACCGGAGGGTTCCTTGACCTAAGTCAAGTTTTTTGAGATTTAAATCAGTTACATTATTTGTTTGAATTGTCTGAATATTTTATTAAGAAAAAATAAGGTATTATTTACTCTTCATAAACCAAGATCGTTTTATATAACATATCTTGTTTATTATAATTATAAATCATAGCAAAAAGAGCAGAGGACACTTTATCGCCCTGTCTTGCAAGGACATTCCCTTTTTTAGTAACTAAATCCGATGCCAAGTGCATACCTAATTGAATGGTATCAATATCAATAGTTATTTCGTGTTGTACTGTCTTATATAGCTCAACTTTTGTTAGGGCATTCAGGACTTTGTGATGATACTTATTCCCTTGATCCTCAAAAGATTTAATAATATCCGAACGACTCATCCCTTTATTAATAAGGTCATCAAATTTATTTGCTACATGTAAAATGTGTGCGCCAATAGTGATAGCAGATGCCTCTGATATATCCAGATATATGGCTTCCTTCATTTTTGAAATAACTGCCGCCACTTTTTCCAGTCGAGGAATAGCTTTTATCAGTGAGGCAGATACATCTAAATAACTATCATATATCTTTTGTTCTTCTGGACTAACATCATAGCCTGAATTTATTGTTGTAATTATTTCTGGCGGTATACTGACACAACCAATTTGTGATAACGTCGCTGACATATTTAACCACCAAGCATCTTTCAATCCCCATAGTTCTGAGATTTGATTAACATAATGTTGAAGACGTTTTGCTCTATTAAATGCTACGGGGTTCATTAGTGAAAGTATATCTGACAGAGTATTAATACTTTCCAATAAAGTGATTTCCAATAACTCTTTTTCTGCTTGTTGTAATTTATATTGTTTAAACCCGTCCGAAAGAACAGATACTAGGTCATCAACTGAACTTGGCTTCATGATTATTCTAAAAATATTACTTTTATTAATTGCAGTAATCGCCGCTTCAAGATCACAGTTACCAGTTAAAATTATTCGAATAATATTTGGATGTTTTTCTCTAACTTTACTTAAAAGTTGAATCCCATTCATTTCAGGCATTTTATAATCTGAAACAATAATTGCTATATTACTATTTGATTTAACTATCTCAAGTGCTTCAAGCCCAGAGTTGGCTGTTATTATATTGAGTTTGTTATACAGCTGTCGTTTAATACCATTTAAAACAAACGGCTCATCATCAACAAATAGTACGGTTTCGTTATATTGAGAAAGATCGATATTTTCTTCAGTCATTGATTATCACTCCTTATTTAATTATATACACTAATGATGCAATTTGAACACATAATGACGTATAAATAAACGAATCAAATATTATATTCTGTACCCTTGCTTTTCAAAGATTGTTTGATCGGTAACGTTATACTTATTGTTGTTCCGGTAGTTTCCGATGATACCACATTGATTTCACCATTGTGTTTTTTCACAATGGTTGAGTAAGCAATTGATAATCCTTGGCCTGTGCCTTTTCCGACCTCTTTTGTAGTAAAAAAAGGATTAAATATTTTATTTTGTATTTCCATCGGAATACCACAACCGTTATCGGAGATGGTAATGACAATTTTATCCATTTCGTTTCTTGTTTCAATAGTTATTTTTCCCTTTTTATCATTCGAATCTTTGATTTTTGTTTCAATCGCATGGGATGCATTAATAACGATATTCATAATAGATTGTTGGATATCATTGATATAACACTCAATGTGTTCTAGCTTTTCTTCCAAGTGATAGTCAATATCGGCAACATATTTCCATTCATTCCGGCATACTGTCATTGTATTCAAAATAGCCTGATTAATATCGGAACACGTTAGTTTTTGGTCTATATGCGAAAAACTCCTCATCGCTTGTATTATTTCAGTAACGCGAGATAATCCATCCTTACTTTCCTTAAACGCAGCAGGTATTTCTTGTAAAAGGAAGTCCATATCTAATCCTTTAAATGGACTGATACAAGAACTGTTTTCTTCCTTTTCATAACTCAAGCACATCTTAATCCTTTCTAGAAGCTTACCAATCTCATCCGAAAGGAAATGAGTGTTATCATTAATATATTGGATAGGTGTGTTAATCTCATGAGCAATTCCAGCACTTAATGTTCCAATCGCCTCTAATTTTTGCGCTTGGTGAAGTTCAGCATTGAGTTTATTTCTTTCTTCCTCTGCTTTTATATTTTCTGTTCTATCTCTATAAACACAAACTATTTCTCCACTAGGTAGTTTATATACATAGTTTTCTCGCCATCCACTAATACATTCATCCTGATAAAAAGATAAGGGTAGTTCTTCTGGAAATCCTGTTAAATATACCTGTCGCAATACTTTTAACAATCCAAAAGCCTCAACCCCAGGGAAAAGTTCCGTTATTTTTTGGTTAATAATGATATGTCTATTAATATTTTCAATCTTTTCTACTGCATGATTGCAATCCTTAACTATAAAATTTGAACCATCATCTATTGCTTCATACAAAATAACTCCGTCTTGAATGTTTTCAATTAATGTATGATACCGTTCTTCTTTTATCCGTAAATCATCCTCGGCAGCATTTCTTACCAACATCTCAAGCTTTAAATCACTTAAGGAGTTATTTAAACTCTCCGTTCTCTGAACAACTAAATCCTCTAACTTTTCATTTTGAACCAGAAGGGCTTCATGAGCCATTATCAATGAATTTGTCATTTCATTTACAGCATCAGTTAATTCCCCTATTTCATCATCCGAATAAATTGGAGCTCTGGCATCAAGATTACCTGCCTTAAGTTCATTTACAACGCTATGCAATGATAGTACCGGCTTTAAAATTGAATTAGTGATGATATAAAAAAGAATAACTGAGAGCATAAATAAAAGAATACCAGTTATTGTAATCGTGGCTTCAAGATGATTTAGTTCTCTACGTTGTTCTTGTTGCAGTGTCTTGATCTGTTCAGATAATTTCTGGATTAACGTGGTACAGTCACTTTGGATGATGGCAATTTCCAGTAATATACCTTTTTTATAATCATCTGTTTTATTTGCGTCACTATTATCTATGTTTTTAAATTGTTCTTGGATTTTATTTGCCGAATTCGCTATTATCGAAAGTGATTCCGCGTAAATAGGATTTAACCCGGTTAGGCTATTAACCCTCTCTATAAGTCTACGGCTTGCTTGAATTTGCTGGGATATGT
>MFRH01000021.1:0-28295 GCA_001783275.1 Candidatus Margulisbacteria bacterium GWF2_35_9 | reverse complement strand
TTGTCGTTTCGGCTAAGCATGTCGAGATCATTTTTTATGACGGTAGAATCACTTTGAATTTGGATTAAGTCTATTAAGTAGGATAAATGCGTTTGGATTTGATGAGTTGTTTTGTATACTAAATTTAAATCCGATTTTCCTCTAATAATGATAATGGCAAACAAAATAGAAACAATAATGATTCCACCATTAATTTTATTGCGTATATGTAAGGATTTTATAACCCATGATAGCTGAGAAAGACGATTTCTTAAGTATGCTATATTTTTTTTCATCTAAACTCTTTCGACTTATGGAACAAGCAAATTCAAATATGAATATAGTATAGTTGTTTTTTTATTATTATGAAACACTCGCTCAGGTTAATTACAGGCTTTTAACTCATTGCGAAGACGTTCACATTGAAGGATGTGAATGGTTTTCCCTTCTACTTTTATCAGTTTTTCTTTTTGTATTTGATTAAGAGTTCGAGACAATGTTTCACTAATAGTACCCAGACGTTTTGCTAAATCCGTCTTTTTAATAGTAAGCATTATTTTACATTCTTTATCTCCTGAACATTGCGTATATAAATACTGAATCAGTCTCTGTCTCACCGTCTGAAGTGCTATCGATTCTAAACGAGTATTTAAAACCAAACACTTATTTGCCATTAATTTTAAAAAAAACATTGCAATAGTAGGATTCTTTTCAATGGCTTTAAGCAATCTGTCTTTATTAAAGGATAGAGCCTTCGTCTTTTTAACAACACTTGCCGTAACAGGATATTCTTTCCCAGCGAACAAAATTACCTCACCAACAAAATGTCCTTTTCCAAAAGATGCTACTTCCACTTCTTTTCCATTTATATCTGTTTTATATACTCGAATCTCCCCTTCAAGTATATAGTAGAAATTATCTGCATTTTGCCCAGTATGAAATAAAATTGTGCCGGGTTTACTAAAGTTTTTTTCAATGCCAATTTCTTCAATATCAGATATATTCACAATTTGTTATTAACTCCCAATTACTATTTTTTTCAAAATTCATAATTAACTATTAATAGTATAATGATATAATCTCCCCATGAATACTAGTAAAAAAGTTTTGATAATAAAAAACATTCGTCGAGAAGGACCGGGGTTGATACTCGATGTTTTAAAAAAACGACATCTTGGATATACACTCGTCGACCTTTCTTTAAACGACCCCATTCCAAAATTATCCAATTACTGCGCCATATTCATTCTGGGTGGCCCAGATAGCGTCAATGATTCAACAAAAAAAATACAAACATTACTTGCAACAATCAAAACGGCACTCGATCTAAATATCGCTATTCTTGGCATATGTTTGGGCTTGCAAGCATTGGTTAAAGCAGCAGGTGGTTCTGTAATTAAATGCGTCATAAAAGAGATCGGTTTTAAAGACGTTAATAATGACTCTTTTCAAATTAATCTTACGAATGATGGCAAAGTTGATCCGTTGTTAAACAAGATAGATTTCCCATCCAATGTTTTTCAACTTCATGGCGAAACTGTAAAATTAAGCAGTTCCATGAAGCAACTTGCCGATAGTAAATACTGTAAAAATCAAATTGTTAAAGTTCGAAAAAATGCTTACGGTATACAATGTCATTTTGAATTAACAAAAGATATGCTCAGCCTCTGGTGTGACGAAGATACCGACCTAAAGCGCTTAAACAAAGAATCACTAATAAACGACTTTGAATGCATTAGCATCTATTATACAAAGACAGGAATTCAGCTTATTACAAACTTTTTAGACATCCTGAAAGTGTGATCTCGCACGATTATATCTATGACACGTTTTCTTTGACTTATTAGTCATCTATAAAATAGACATAGACCTATAAAATGTACGTAGTGCGTTGGTAAACGTAGTAATTTATCCAGTTTGAAAAAAGCAAATTTGCATGACTTCGCCATTTTACTTCCGGCTCTAAATTTGGATTATTATCTCTAAAATAGTTTTTCGGCAAATCAATTTTTAAGCCCTTCTCAATATCTCTTTCATACTCCTCTTTCAGAGTTTGAGGGTCGTATTCTGCGTGGCCTGTAATAAATATTTTTTGTCCACCTTTATAGATCATCAGATATATGCCTGCTTCATCCGACTCACTAATAATTTCAAGATCAGGAACCTTGATAACATCCTCTTTTCGAGTTTCAGTATGTCTGGAATGTGGTGCCCAAAACACATCATCAAAACCTCGTATTAGCGCCAAATTGGTATTATTTAATGTATGTTTAAAAACTCCAAATAATTTCTCTTTTAATGGATGTTTCGGAATATTAAAATGATGATACAAACCAGCTTGGACTGCCCAACAAATAAAAAGTGTCGACACAACATTATCATTTGCCCAATCCAATATTGTTTGCAATTCAGACCAATAGGCCACATCTTCAAATTCCATTTGCTCAACAGGAGCTCCAGTTACGATAAAACCATCGTATTTTTTATCTTTAATCTGTTCAAAAGTATTATAAAATTTTCCTAAATGATCCTTGGGCGTATGCTTAGAGTCATAGGACGATACTCTTAAAAAATCGATTTCAATTTGAATGGGGGTATTTGATAACAACCTCAAAATATGCTTCTCAGTAGCAATTTTCAACGGCATTATATTTAAAAACAATATTTTTAATGGTCGAATGTCCTGATGAACAGCATTCGACTCGGTCATTACAAACGTGTTTTCTTTCGTTAATGTCTCAATTGCTGGGAGATTATCAGGTAATACTAGAGGCATTTATTTCAACTCCACTAATGATGACATCCATCAAATTTTTTGGGATTATACCCATCCAAGCCTTTACCATTCGTTTTTTTGTAATAATCATCAATTGCCGATTTTACTGCTTCTTCTGCCAAAACCGAACAATGCAATTTTACTTTTGGCAAACCATCCAATGCCTCAGCAACGGCTCTGTTCGTTAGCTTCAATGCTTCCTCTATCGTCTTGCCTTTAATCAGTTCTGTTGCCATTGAACTAGTAGCTATTGCAGCACCACATCCAAACGTCTTGAACTTAACATCCGTAATGATATCATCTTTAACTTTAATAAACATTTTCATGATATCTCCGCAGGTAGGATTTCCAACTTGACCAACCCCACTTGCATCCTCAATTTCCCCTACGTTTCGTGGATTTGAAAAATGATCCATTACTTTATCACTATATAACGCCATAATACTTCTCCTTTTCCTAATTTGTCTTTTTGCTTTCGTCCCATAATGGAGACATGGCTCTAAGAGTTTTTATGATTTTTGGCAGTACTTCTAGCACTTTATTGACATCCTCTTCGGTATTAAGTTTGCCAAAACTGAACCTAAGTGATCCATGAGCAAATTCATGGGGGACACCCATTGCTAGCAAAACATGAGACGGATCCAATGAACCAGAAGTACACGCTGAACCCGATGACGCACAAATATTATTCGCATCCAAATGCAAAAGCATGGACTCACCTTCTATATATTTTATGATAATATTACAAGTATTAGAAAGCCTATCTGCACCCTTGCCGTTTATAAAACTTTCAGGAATACTACTGAGAAGACCGTTTTCTAATTTATCTCTCAATTTCTTCTCTCTTAACCCCTCATCCTTGGCATTTTTTAGTGATACTTTTAATGCTTCTGCCATGGCTAATATTCCGACTACATTTTCAGTACCTGCACGTTTGCCATTTTCTTGTTCTCCTCCATTAATAATCGGATCCAACAACACTCGTTTTTTCACATAAAGTGCCCCTACCCCCTTTAGTCCATAGAACTTATGAGCAGAAAGAGATAATAAATCCACCCCAAGCTCATCAATATTAATGGGCAACTTTCCAATCACCTGTACAGCATCCGTATGGACCAATACACCCTGTTCTTTTGCTATCTTAACAATTTCTGCCATTGGCTGAATCACACCAGTTTCATTATTTGCATACATAATGGATATCAAAACTGTATCTTTTCGGATCGTTTTTTTTAGTTCATCCAATTTAACAACACCCTGATCATCCACCGGAATATAAGTTATTTCAAACCCTTGTTTTTGAAGGTTCTCACATGTATGAAGCACAGCATGATGCTCTATCGCTGACGTAATAATATGTTTCCCTTTTCGCTGGTTCGCATATGCAACACCTTTGATAGCAAGATTATCTGATTCACTACCTCCACCCGTAAAAATTAGTTGACCTGAACTAATTCCCAAAAGTTTTTTCATTTCAGCTCTCGCATCTTCCAGTTCTTCCTTCGCACGAAGACTTATGCCATATAAACTGGAAGGATTTGCAAAATTAGGCTCAAGCAATGTCTTTATCTTTTCAATAACTTCAGGAGCTAAGTAGGTTGTAGCATTATGATCTAAATACACAATATCTTTATATTTGTTCATTTCTATTCCTTCTTTCTATAACTTTTCAAGAGACTGCTTTAAATCCCCGATTATATCATCAATATGTTCAATACCGATCGATAATCGGATCAGCTCCGGTTTAAGTCCGCTGGAAAATTGAGCCTCATCTGATAATTGCGAATGCGTTGTACTTGCTGGATGAATTGCTAAACTTTTTGCATCTCCAACATTTGCAACATGCGAGAATAGTTTTAACTCATTTATAAATTTTATTCCCGTTTTTTTAGAACCCTTCACTCCAAACACCACCATGCCACCAAATCCTCTTTTCAAATATTTACAAGCAACCGTATGAGACGGATCGTCGACTAACCCAGGATATCGGACCCAAGCCACTTTAGGATGGTTTAGTAAATATGTTGCGACTGCAGCTGCATTTTCGCTATGACGCTGCATCCTTAAATGTAGCGTTTCAATTCCCTGCAAGAACAACCATGCATTATCCGGTGAAATGCACGCTCCCAAATTTCGAAGTGGAACTAATCTCATACGCATAGCAAATGCAACCGAGTTTAAATCACCAAGGTCATGTGCAAACCTAAGCCCATGGTAACTACTTTCAGGTTCAGTAAATAACGTAAATTTAGGATCTTTCCAATTAAATTTTCCGGAATCTACAACAATTCCACCAATACCAACACCATGTCCACCCAACCATTTTGTCAGGGAATGAATCACAATATCCGCTCCATGTTCAATCGGATTTATTAAATAAGGAGTGGTAAACGTAGAATCCACTGCTAATGGCAAATTATGTTTTTTAGCAATTTTTGAAATAGCACTAATATCAGTAAAATCTAATACAGGGTTACCAATGGTTTCAATGTAAACCAATCGCGTATTCATATTAATTTTAGCTTCAAAATTCTTTGGATCAGATGGATCAACTAAATGAACTTTAATTCCCATTTTTGGCAAAATATCATTGAACATCGTATATGTTCCACCATATAGGTTATTGGCAGAGACTATTTCATTCCCTTGTTCGCAAATGTTGATAACAGTATTAAATATCGCAGATGTCCCAGAAGAAAGAGCTAATGCTGCAGGAGCCCCTTCAAGTGATGCAACCCTTTTTTCAAGTACATCCTGAGTGGGATTCATTATTCTGGTATATATATTTCCCAGTTCTTTTAAAGAAAATAAATTTGCAGCATGCTCAGTATCTTTGAACAAATATGCACTTGTTCTATACAATGGAACAGCGCCAGATAACGTTGTTTGTTCTCCTTCATAACCGGCATGTAATACATTTGTTTCAATTTGATATGTCATTTTATCTCCTTTACATAATACTGTATTCTTTATATCTTTTCACTTAATATTTAGAACTATTCCTAATCCTGATATAACCATGTACTTAAATATCTTTCACCTGAATCTGGAAATATAACCACGATATTTTTTCCTTTATGTTCATCCCTTTTTGCAAGTTCCATTACTGCTTTCATTGCAGCGCCAGATGATATCCCTGCCATAATTCCTTCTTCTTTCGCTAATCGTCTTGCTATTTCGCCTGCATCTTCATCACTCACTTTGAAAATCTCATCAACAACATCCCTATTCATGATTTTGGGAATAAACCCAGCCCCAATTCCTTGAATTTTATGCGGGCCAGATGGATTACCCGATAAAACAGCAGAAGATTCAGGTTCCACAGCGACACAGTATATCTTTTTATTCTTTTTTTTAAGTACTTCTGAAACACCAGTAATCGTTCCTCCGGTTCCAACCCCGGCAACAAAAACATCAATTTCCCCATCCATATCATCCCAAATTTCATTTGCTGTTGTCCTCCGGTGGATATCAGGATTTGATAAATTTTCAAATTGCTGTGGCATAAAAGAATTCGGATTCATTTTATGCAATCTTTCAGCTTCATCAATAGCACCTCTCATACCTAACTCACCCGGCGTCAACACTAGCTCTGCACCTAATGCTTTTAATAATTTTCTACGCTCAACGCTCATCGTATCAGGCATAGTTAAAATAATTTTATATCCATTTACAGCTGATACATACGCAAGTGCTATTCCGGTATTTCCGCTCGTCGGTTCTATAATGACAGAATCTTTTGTTAATAGTCCTTTTTTCTGTGCATCTTCAATCATAGCCAAACCGATTCGATCCTTAACACTCGACATGGGATTAAACATTTCAAGTTTAGCGTAAACATTTACATCATAATTTTTCATAATGTTATTTATTTTCACTAGTGGGGTATTTCCAATCAATTCTGTTATGCTATTGAAAACCTTCATAATAATCTCCTTTTTCTTTCTATATATAAAACATATTGATGCTATGTTTTGATTTATAATTATCAACTACATCTTTTAATTTATTTTTTTCTAAGTAGTCATCTATTACAGTTTGCAACCCCTGCCATACTTCAATTGTTGAGCATAAAACCTTTTTTTTGCAATCAAAGGATTCTTGTAAACATTCAATGGGATCAATATTCCCTTCAAGGATTGTAAATATCTGTTTTAGATTAATTTCTGCAGGATCAACTGCAAGTTTATAACCACCATGGGCCCCTCTTGCAACACTTATAATACCAGTAGGCTTTAATAAACGAACAATTTGTTCTAGGTATTTAATTGATATCTTTTCACTTTCTGCAATCGTATTTAATTTTAGAAACTTGCCTTTATACCTAGCACCAAGATATACTAACAACCTGAGTCCGTATCGCGTTCTAGTTGAATATTTCATATTTCCTCCCATTCATACATTATTGATATGATTTAACTATTATAATTACATTAAATATATGTTGTCAATATTTTCCATGTTTAAAAATCAATTTTTAGGGCATAGTATCTTTATCATATTATTTCACTATGATATAATATGATAATCGGAAAAAGGAGGGGAATTATGGCTAAAACAAATTGTTGGGAATCTAAAAAATGTGGAAGAGAACCTGGGGGATCAAAAACAACTGAACTCGGAATTTGTTCGGCAGCAACTGAAAAAAAATTAGATGGAATAAACCATGGTAGCAAAGGCGGACGTTCCTGTTGGGCAATTGCAGGCACATTATGTGGCGGGAAAACACAAGGTAGCTATGCAGCTAAACTTGCCAGCTGTATGAGCTGTGAGTTTTATAAAAACGTACAGGCAGAGGAAAAAGGGGACATAGTTAGATCTCAAGAAATTCTTAAGTTACTAGGACACTAGACAGCATCTACTGATCATATCAAATCCAGATTAAAATACTGCATGCATTTTTTTCAAATGCAGTATTTTTTTCTTGACATTATTCATTTATAGATTATAATCACTATCAATTAAGAAGGATTATAATCTATAAATGAATAAAAAACTTGAAATAATACAATTACTAAAAAAAAATGGCGTTAAAACAACTCCTCAACGATTAGCAATAATCACATTTCTGGAAAACAATTTAATCCATCCTAGTGCTGAGCAGATCTATGAAACATTAAAAAAAGATTTTCCTACTATGTCTCTTGCAACAATTTATAATACTCTCGATAAATTAAACGAAATTAAAAAAGTTATTAAAATCAACTTTTCTGGTGATAATAAAGTTCATTATGACTATAACACCCATTTTCACTATCATTTTCTATGCAACATTTGCAATAATATTTATGACATTACCCCAAAAGAGAAACCAGAAATGTTGGGTGCTATAAATGATGGACATCATATAGAAGAAACTCATACCTATTTTAAGGGTATTTGTAAATCATGCTTTACAAAACGAAAAGGAGGCAAAAATGAGCATAAGTAAAAACATTAAAACCGAGGATACAGGAATGGAAAAACATGTCCCTTTCATATCTGCAAAGGAGTGCGCTACCTGTGGTGAGCTCTCAGTAACGATTCAAGTTGGACAGAATGTGATTCATCCTAGCACAGTTGAACATTCGATCAAAACCATAACGCTGTACGGGAAAACAAAAGAAGGTGCTCTTAAGCAACTCACTCTTTTCCAATTAGGAGATGAAAATACGGTTGCACGGGTGAGGACTTCCGTTATAAAAGGAACCTTTACTGAATTAATCGCTACTTCCTATTGCAATCTTCACGGTCTATGGGAAGGTAGTTTAAAGATTTAAAAAGTGGTATGATTAACACTCATCACTATTAATATAAGGAGGGCATCATGGGAATTAAAGGATCACAAACCGAAAAGAATTTACTCGCTTCATTTGCTGGAGAGTCTCAAGCAAGAAATAGATACACCTACTTTGCAAGTGTTGCATCAAAAGAGGGTTATGAACAAATTTCAGGAATTTTTATGGAAACCGCTGAAAACGAAAAAGAACATGCAAAGCGTTTTTTTAAGTTTCTTGAAGGAGGCATGCTTGAAATTACAGCGATGTATCCTGCCGGAATTATTGGGTCAACACTAGACAATTTAAAAGCAGCAGCCGGTGGCGAACATGAAGAATGGACCATACTTTATCCTGAGGCTGCAAAAATAGCGAGAAAAGAAGGTTTCGAAGAAGTTGCTATTGCATTTGAAGAAATTGCAAAAGTTGAAAAAGCACACGAAAATCGTTATAAAAAATTAGCAGCAAACATAGAAAATAAAACTGTATATAAAAAAAGCAAATCAACTGTATGGAAATGCCGAAATTGCGGTTATCATTATGAAGGCAGTGAAGCTCCTGATTCATGCCCAGCATGCAACCATGGGAAAAAGTTTTTTGAAGTATTAGCTGAAAATTATTAATATTTGTTATTAAAAATAAATTTTAGGAGGAATTTAAAATGGCTAAATATGAATGTCAAGTGTGTGGGTATATCTATGATCCGGCTGAAAATGATGATGTTGCATTTGAGGATTTGGATTCAGACTGGGTTTGCCCAGAGTGCGGTGTCGGCAAAGACGAGTTTAAAAAAATATAAAATTATTTTAGAAGGGACGTAACAGTCCCTTCTTCTTATTTATGAAAAAAACAAAAATTATAATTATTGGAAATGGCCCAGCAGGTACAACCGTAGCATCAAAAATCCGTCAATTGGATAAAATATGCAGTATTCATATCTTTTCCTTAGAATCTCTCCCCTATTACGCTAGACCAAAACTACCTGACTATATATGCGGAAAAACAGATAATCTTCAGGTATATGCTGAGTCTTGGTATAAAGATCACAATATAAAACTACATTTAGACAGCAAAGTTCAAACCATTGATGTTGCAAAAAAAACAATACTTAGCAACAATACTGAGTATTCATACAACACGCTACTGCTTGCAACGGGTGCCTTGCCAAATAAACCTCCGGTATCTGGGTCAGATAATAAAAATATTTTTACTTTAAGAACATTAGACGATGCAAGAAACATAATCAACGCATTAAAAGATAAAAAAGAAATAACGGTTGTTGGCGGTGGCGTGTTAGGTCTTGAAATTGCCAGCACCTTTGCCAGCATGGGAAATACAACTAAAGTAATTGAAACCGGTCATTATTTACTTAATCGACAACTTAATGAAACCCAAGGAAAAAAACTTCAATCAGCAATGGAACAATTGGGAATTACCTTTTATTTAAAAGAAATGTGCGACAGTATCATCGATGATAAAAATAAAATAGTAATCAAAACTAAAAACAATACGCTGATCTCGTCTGATATTATTGTATTATCCGTAGGAGTCAAGGCGGATATTGATCTTGCAAAAAAAGCGGGACTAACTGTCGATAAAGGAATTGTAGTAAATGAATACATGCAAACCAGTAATCCAGATATCTTTGCTGCCGGTGACTGTATTCAGTTTGATGGTCAATTATGGGGATTTATTAAATCTTCCATCGAGCAGGGAAATATTGTCGCTTCAAATATAATAAAACCTCAATCAGCTATTTATGCAGGAACCAAAATAGATGTTACCGTTAAAATATCTGGTATTGATATGAAAGAAATCCTTAATTAATCAAAAAGGAGGAGGCGTATGGAAATAGCTTTTTTTGATTCAAAACCTTATGATATCGAATCCTTTAACAGCATAAATAAATCATTCGGATTTTCCATAAAATATTTTAGACCTAAATTAACTCCTGAAACGGCCGTTCTAGCCAAAGGGTATCCCGTAGTTTGTGTTTTTGTTAATGACACTCTTAATCAAGAGGTCATTGACCTTCTGTACGCAAATGGCACAAAATTAATTGCGTTACGTTGTGCAGGTTATAATAATGTAGACTTTAAATATGCATTTAATAAAATACTTGTGGTTCGTGTTCCAGCGTATTCTCCATATGCCGTGGCAGAACATGCCGTTGCACTGATGCTTGGTCTCAACCGAAAAACACACAAAGCATATAATCGCACTCGCGAGAGCAACTTTAATATAAACGGTCTTCTTGGATTTGACCTGAATAATAAGACCTGCGGGATTATTGGAACCGGAAAAATTGGCGCGATACTTGCAAAAATCATGATGGGCTTTGGAATGAATGTGTTAGCATACGATACGTTTCCAAACAAAAAACTGGCCGAAGAAATAGGATTTAAATATGCCGACCTTGATAAAATCTATGAGAAATCCGATATTATCTCCCTCCATTGCCCACTGACAAACGAAACAAAGCAAATTGTTAATTCAGAGAGTATTAATAAAATGAAACAGGGCGTGATGCTAATAAATACCAGCAGAGGCCAACTAGTTGATACAAAAGCCCTTATACAAGGATTAAAGTCTGGAAAAATAGGATCAGCAGGACTGGATGTCTATGAAGAAGAATCTGAATATTTTTTTGAAGACTTTTCAGACAGAATCATTACTGACGATGTTTTAGCACGTCTTTTAAGTTTTAATAACGTCCTGATAACTTCCCATCAAGCCTTTTTTACTAAAGAAGCATTGGAAAACATTGCAACAACAACACTAACTAATATTAAAGATTTTTCTGAAGGCAAAATTCTAACAAACGAGATTTGTTACAAATGCGGACAGAAACGGCCCCATTGCAATAAAGAAAAGACAGGCCGCTGTTTCAAAAAGGAGATAAATCATGGAAATAAAAAATGATGTCTATTGGACAGGTGTGTTGGATCCAAATTTAAAAAAATTTGATATTATCCTTGATACAAAGAAGGGGTCTACTTATAATTCTTATCTAATAAAAGGTGAAACAAAGATTGCCCTCGTCGATTCAGCTAAACACGGATTTGAAAACACTTTTTTCTCAAATTTAAAAAAACACCTGACTGATATTTCACAGATCGATTACATCATCGTTAATCACACAGAACCAGATCATTCTGCTGCGATGGCAGAACTTCTGGATTTAGCCCCGAATGCTATTGTTTACGCTTCTAAATCAGCTATTAAATTTCTGTCAGCAATTATGAATAAACCCTTTAACTCTGTTGAAGTGGATGAATCAACAAGTCTTGACCTCGGGGGTAAAACACTCCGTTTTTTTAAAACACCCTTTTTACACTGGCCAGACACTATATTTACCTATCTTAAAGAAGACCAGATTTTATTTACATGTGATGCCTTTGGTGCTCATTATTGCAACAAAAATATGTTTAATGATCTTTGTCCCGATTATACTGATCAAGCGTTTTACTATTTTGATATGATTGTACGTCCTTTTAAATCGAAAGTGCTACAAGCGGTGGAAAAAGTAACTGCTTCCGGAATTAAAATAGATACAATCTGCCCTAGCCATGGTCCAATTCTTAGAGAAAATCCTATGAAGATGGTTCATAACTACATTAAATGGAGTCAACCTTTAGTTCAGGAAAAAGACAGAACTGTTCTAATCATGTATCTATCAGCTCATACCAACACCAAAATAATGGCAGAAACAATATCTAAAACTTTTATAAATGAAAAAGTAGTACTTTTAGACATTGCCGAAACCAATATGCCCGAAATTCGAAATGAACTGGAAAAAGCAAAAGCACTTTTTATAGGAAGCCCCACCGTACTGGGAGATGCTCCTTACCCGATATGGGAAGCACTTGCGCATATACCCACAGTTCCAACAAACATCAAAATTGCGGCTGCATTTGGCTCCTATGGATGGAGTGGAGAAGCAGTTCAAAAATTAACAAATCGCTTAAAAGAACTTAAACTAAATGTATTCGAGCCGGGGCTTAAAATAAATTTCGTTGCATCTGAGGAAGAGAATAAACAGATAAAAAGTTTTGCTTCTGAAATAAAAAAAATATTGGCTTAGTCTTTTGAGTTAATTAATTTAGTGATTCTCACAAGCTCTCGCCCAATTTGAATCACTCCATCTTTAGTTTTAGAATCCAGAATGTCATCATTTTCATTAAATACTGAATCCGCACTAGAAATGCCTAGCTGATCTGGAATAACAAGATAACCTAATTTACTTAGCAATGTTCTCAATTCCATCAATCCACGAATACCGCCCAATTTACTTGGTGATGCACTCATTATGGCAGCTGTTTTATTTTTAAAATAGGATCTCTTCGTATTATCCGGTCGAGATACCCAGTCGAGCAAATTCTTTAATGCAGCACTATAAGAACCATTATATTCCGGACTGGCAATCAATATCCCGTCACACTCATTAAACATTGTTTTAAAAGTTAAAATATCTTCTGGGAAAGATTTATCTTCAATGTCTTGATTATACATTGGTAGGTTAAACGCATTTATATCCAGAACGATAACATCTGCATCCACTGTGTTTATTCCATCTACAACAATTTTAAGAAGTTTTTTATTAATGGATTTTTCTCTTAAGCTACCAGCAAAGGCCAGTAGCTTAAGTTTGTTAATATTTTGCAATTTAGATACTTTGTTCTGTCATCCAATATCCATGGATTGTACAGCTCTCAACAACCGTTATTTTTCCCTTTGCATTTTTTAAATGGATACATCCGGCTGGTTCAACATTGGGTGTTAAAAATAATCGTTGAATATATTTCCCATCCTGATAAACATCAATAAAATTAATATAATGTTCTGCTGTCATTGGATGAAGCACTTCTCCAATCCTTATTATTATGTCGGTGCAAGTGTTCTCAGGGATTAACCCACATGATTTATTTACTTTTACTGAGGGGATGTGCTTTACAGCAGCTTCTTTACTTTTTTCCATTGATTCTTTAAAAATATTATCGTTTTGTTTAAATTGTTCTTTTGGTTTCCAACAAATCGGACAATTATTTGGAGCACTACTAAACTCGATATGGCCACAACTTTGACAAACAAATACTTTCATACGCACACCTCCATTTATTTACTAGCATTAATTTACGTCAATTAATTTACTTAGTCAAATGACTTATTATGAATATTCCTTGATTACATCCATAAAAACATCCTTACAGGATTCACCTAATGGATTCATTTTTTTGCATTTTCCTGCTTTTTTCTTCTTTGTAAATTTTCGAACATCCTCGATAGTCTTGCAACCCGCATCAACTGCCTTTTTGATATCTCCCCGACGAATATCATAGCAATAACAAATCGGAACATGATTTGAATCATCCTTAAACCAGACCGGAATAGCTATCTCATCTACTTCAAAACGATCATCACTGCAAAAATACACTACATTACAATCATGTTTCATACAGGCAAAATAGTCCTGTTTTTTCTCCATAAACTTCTTAAATCTTTTCTTAATAAGTTTGTTTATAGTTTCCTTGCCAACCTCTATACCGACTGTTGAGCATTCTGGACATAAGTGTTTCGATTTCATGTGAGTCCTCCGATTAAATAATGAGCATATTGTAGCATACTCGGTCTTATCAAATTTCGTAATAATTGATAGTGAGTCTAAAGTTAACTGAGAGTATATACTTAAACCACTTTTATCTAGTAATATTTAATATGAACCAATATGAAAATTAAAAAAGATAATACAAAAGCTCTAATTATTAGTGTTTATTTTGTACAAGGCATTGTTTCCATAACGGGACTTGCCTTATTTTTACTTACTCGCAATGTATTTAGCTTTACCTGGCTACAATTATCTTTTTTAGGAGCACTCAGCACACTTACTTGGTGCATAAAACCACTTTATGGATTCCTAACAGACCAAGTTCCAATTATGGGGTTCAGACGAAAACCATACTTAATTTTATCATCATTACTCACCTTTTTTGGATACTGCATGTTGGCGATGTATGGCAATGGATTCATCTCTATTGTTATCGCATCGATCATACTCAATGTCGGACTCGGATTTTCAGATGTTATTATTGATGGATTTGTAGTTGAAAAATCAACAAATGCAACAGTTGGCCGTTATCAATCTCTATGTTGGAGAGCGAAATCGTTTGGAATACTACTGGCATCCATCCTATCCGGAATCTTAATAGAACGTGCAGTATTTTCAAAACTGCTAGGTGGCTCAAAAATAACCAGCCTCTTGGGTACACTTTTTCCTGTTTCGTTCTCAGCTCAAATAATCGAAAGCGTTAATCTATTAGATATTCGCTACATCCTATTATTTACAAGCCTACTACCGTTTATTGTTCTCTTTTTAAGTTTGCAAATGAATGACACTCATGTTGAAATAAAAGAGAATAAAAAATTCTCTCCTCAAATTTTAATCAGCGCACTAATTGCTCTATTTCTTACACTATTGGTTGCCTTTTGGGGTTTAATTCCTGGAAAAACAACATCGAGCGAGGCGATAACATCTATTTCAATTTTTATCATATGGAGTGTATGGATATGCTATTATCTTTTGTACTTAATTAAACACAAACAAGCAAACTACACCCTGTTTATGGCAGCACTTTTTCTATTTCTATGGCGATTTACACCTAGTTTCGGTGCCCCCTGGAGTGACTATTTTATTAATAACTTATCCTTATCGAAAGAAAAACTGGGTTATATTGGGTCGCTAGCTTCTCTTAGTTGGCTAATCGGAACCTTTATATACAACAAATTTCTTGATAAACTACCATTAAAAAAATTATTATCTTGGACTGTCATTATTGGAGTTTTGTTATCGTTCTCCCAATTAATAATTGCAAGCCCTAACATAGCGAACAAAATCGGCAACTTTTACATGATAAAATATCTGGCAGCGATACTTCTATACCCCTTTTATTTTCTAGGATATCATTTTGAAGCATGGCAGGAACTCATGAATCAACCCGGCATTCTCAATCTGGAAGCCCTTCTATCCTTCTTGCTTGAAATGATGTTCATTCTATCATTTTTACCTCTATTAAAATTAGCTGCACTGGTAACTCCAAAAGGAGTTGAGGCCACCAATTTTTCTGTCATGGCTAGTATTATGAATTTAGGGTTGGTTTTTGGCTCTATTTCAGGCGGATGGATCTATACTTATATAGAAGGGCAATATGCGATAGCAGGACTTAGTTTTACAGGCCTTCATCTTACAATTATTATTGGTGCACTTAGTAGTCTTTTATGTTTACCAGTACTATACAAACTTAAAAATATTTCTTGAGCTAATACTATCCTTTGGCTCCGGCTCTCTTAAGGATAGCCTCAATCTCGAAGCGTTCCTTGATTTTTGCATAAGCTAACGCCGTATAACCTTCATTATTCTTCGCATCGATATTTAGTTTTGTACCTGACAACAACCGTTTGAGCCCAGAGGATTCAAGACATAAAACTCGAACAATTTGAACATGCTTATAAATAACAGCGTACATCAGTGCTGTATATCCCGCTTCATTTTTACAATTTATATCGGCTCCATTTTCTATTAAAGCTCTAAATAAATCTACTTCACCAACAATAGCTAAAAATAAAAATGAGTCTCGAAGTACTTGGTTGAATCTAGGGTCCTTTGACTTCGTATTATCTCCAGCTGCCCATAATATCGCAACCGTTTCCAAATATTTATTTAATTGAACATCTTCTAATCGACTAATCAATATATTCGGATTGGGTGTATTCTGAACTGCTTTAAACATAGGATACTTTTTGTACTCTCGACACGACTTCATGTTTATATTTGGATATGCTAACAAATCTCGAACCAATTCCTTATCTCCAGCTGCAGCTGCTATTTCCAGCGCTGAGTATATTACAATTTCAATTTCATTCGTCATAATGATACTCGAATGTGACAGCAATGCTTTAAACATTTTTCTGTTACTATTAATTACTGCTTTCTCAAGCAATACAGTTCCCTTAGCATCGATACTCTTTTTGATGTCAGGTTGACTAAGAAGAAATTTAACAATATTTACATGCCCACACTCCACTGCAATGTGAAGTAAACTTTTGCCTTCTCTATTTTTAATATTCTCATTCACTTCACTATACCTCATGAGTAACTCGACAAATTTTATATTCCCAGTACTAACAGCATTTACCATCACAATTTCTAGGGCATTTTCTGTCATTGATTTATATTTATTTAACATATTTTCTAATGCCTCTTTTATGATCTCTCCGGCATTATCTGTTGCATTTAAAAGCGATGTAGATAAATTTCTGATTGTATTATCTTCACGTGCAACTAATTCTTTTACGATTTCTAAATGTCCTTGTTTTGCAGCTTTACCCAATGCAGTTTGCTCAATTTTATCCTCAATATTCACTTTTATTTCCGGTCGACTTAAAAAAACATTGATAACATCTATGTAACCACCATGAGCTGCCTTTATCATAGCAGTTTGTTCCGATTCATCCTCAAGGTTAATATCTATATCTGGTGCGTTAATTAACACCTCAACAGCTTCTTTATTACCTTTCAATGCAGCAATCATCAGTGACGTTACTTTATTTTTGTTAATTGAGTTAACTCCGATGTTTATATCGGTAAGAAGTTGTTTCATCACATCCGTTTTCCCATAACGAACAGCATAAAACAAGGCAGTATTTCCTTCTTTATCTTTCAAATTAATATTCGTCTTCGGGTAACTTAACAAAAAATCAATAATCTCCGTTTTACCCCATTTTGATGCAACCATTAGAACGCTACATCCCTCTCTGTTTAGGGTATTCACATCAACAGATTGCAATAATTCACTGACAGTTTCTACGTCCCCATGCTTTGCTGCATGGGACATCGAATCAATTTTACTCCACTCCACCATATGTCTAGTTTTCCCCTCAAAATCGGATTAATATTAAATTAATTCTATTTATAGATTTATTATACCCCATTCTGCATAGACTAAAACATTTTGAGAGTTTTTAGTTTCTAAGCCTCACTATTTCTCTTTTGAAGATATAAAAAAGGTGTGCAATTGCACACCTTTTTTATTTAGATAAATTACTATTTTATATTAATATGTTCCTGGAACAGACTTAGCATTAAACACCGTTGGATTGTTTGGATTAGAAACAGCCGCTTGTGCATGACGATACTTTTCAGTTCGTGTTGATAATGCTGGCTCCACTGGATTAATATTTGGATTTGACCACTGAGAAATTAAGGCCGGAGATCCAATTGCGCCTATTTTCCCTGTACTACCTGTAGCTAAAGCTAATGTTAGGTCCACATCCGGAGAAAAAGATGATTTAGATCTGTGTGACGGAACTGCTGCAATTACAGGCTTGTTCGGAACCCAAATTTCAGCTACTTTCACATGTAAATCATCGATCAACGCTTTAATACCTTGGGTTGTGTTAATATCATAGTCCTTATTTACCGTCTCAAGAATAAAATCGTCCTGTCCAAGCTTATGTAAATACTGAACTTGTTCAGAAAGCGCTATCATTAGAATCGCTTTATATGGATCTGCCACCTGATTTTCTTTAATTAACGGTACAATATTAAATACGCCCATTCTATAAGAACGCACCATTCTTGCTGGATTAGTTACCCAAGAATCATCTCCAACTAGCTGTACATCACTCAAAATCTGAGAAGCATCTTTCCAACCATACCAATCATCCTCAGCAGCAATATCCTCCATTGAAGAAAACACATTACCAGTTGAATCCTTCAGATGCTTCGCTAGCATAATCTGTTGCAATGAACTAAGTGCAAACTTTCTATAACCAGCTGCATTTACATCGGCATCTTTAATTTCTGTTAATCCAGCTGCCTTTGTTCCTGCAAGAAATTTCTCAAAACCTTCAATTTCTTTTTCTGATAAAACAATATGGTATGTCCCTTCTGTATAAAAATCCAACACATAACCCTTGTTTGCTCTAACATCTTCTGTATAGTTGTATTGTTGTTCTCTATTCAGTTTTATTACTGAGTTTCCATACTCATTGGTAACTACTTCAAGCTTTTTACCAAGAATCGATTCAATAACATCCTTGCTTGAACTATCGTACACAAAATTTTCTGGGAAATAGTTTTCTGTACAAGCTCCGTCAATCGCTAAGTGAACATCTCGTCCAAGTTCTAAATCTTTTCCTAATCTTCTCCCAAGTTCTTTAACCGCTGTTTTATACAGATCAATTATTTCGAAAGGAGTTTTCGTATTATTAACGGTCATACCACCTTCTTTTGATAATTTTTGAACAGGATCACCTAATTCTTCAAGTTGCCAATATAAAATATCATGAAACTGTTGTCCGGCACTTATTAATTCTTCTGGTGACTGTGCAAACGTAAACTGAACCATCCATTCTTGCCAAGGAAGACCTTTGACCACTTTATTAACTGATTCATCCCATGGTCTTGCCTTTACGTCCATATCACCATTAATAATTCCATTTCCATGCTTGGCCGCAGACAACATAACACTTTGTGGAATAGCAAACGCCATTTGGTTAAGACCATGACTTCTTTTGTATGCTTGATGTTTTGCTTCTTCTAACGATATTCCTTGATACTGAGCTGATATTTTAAAAGCCATCTCTCTAACAGCCAATGCTGCCTGTGCTCCAAATTGTCTCCAACCGCCCAACGCATCTACGTTTTCACAAACCATTTCTGGTTTTAATAATGCTTCTGGATTGTTAGTTAAAAACTCTAGTGTCTTGTCCCACAGAATTTGTGTATTTGTTAAAGCTGTAGCTAAATCTTTTGAATCGAGTGCTTCATGAAATCCATCAGAAGTCCCTTTTGGAGGAATTACAGCTGCTCGAATTTTAACTCCATTAATTACTATATTTACAAAAAGTCGAACTGTTTCTTTCCCATCGGATAACTTTCCCGGAGCTACGTCAACTTTTACTGCTGAAATAGCTACTTTCCCTGCATTTTCTGCTACTATCTTTTTATTCATTTTTACCTCCCGATTAAATTGTGCATAATTTTACACGTTTTTTACAACCATCCCTATATCGAACAATTTAGGGAATAATTGCAGTATTTATTTGTGGTGTGTGCTACAGCAGTTTTCAAATCGCCCTAATCCTTACAATAAACTGTTATCAGCGTTAATTTAATAACGATCTCCTAAGGAAACAGGAATATTAAGGTCTTTAGAAATGTGCTATACTTTTTTCAACAGGGAATTGATAATGCGTTTAATTTTTATTTCTATTATTATTGGATGTATCTTTTGTTTTTCCTATTCGGATATACTTCAGGATTACTCGACTGCAAGAAAACTGTTCCGAAGTGGCAATAAGAAAGAAAGCATCCAGTTGTTGAAAAAAATCAGTCAAGAACCTTCCGAGGTTCAAGATTTTTCACTTTACTACCTTGGACAGTTATCCTCAGTTGATGAATCCATTCCGATTTATGAAGAGTTGCTAAAATTCTACCCAAATTTTATTTTGTCCTCTAATCTTCAAAATGTAATAACAGACTATTCCATATCAAAAGACAACTGGAATAGATTTGGTGAGAATGAATTATGGACAATTGCCAGTCGATATTTCTCGCTGAGTCGTTGGAGGGATAGTCAAAAAGTATATTCCTATCTTTTAGAACATTATCCAACGACAAGTCGAAAGATTGAGGCGCTATATCATCTGGGAGTTTGTTCTCTAAAATTGAGTGAATTTACTACAGCAAATATGTATTTAGAAAAAGTAATCCTCTCAAAAGATAAATCGTATCACCATCTCGCAAAATACAACAAAGCGCAAGTTATCCTTATCCATAATGGCGCACCTTTAGGGATTATCGCGCTCAAAGAACTGCGAGATACCTATCAGAAAGATCAGAAAATACTGGAAATGTTACTTCCAGAAATGGCTCGGGTATATCGAATTATGAACCGCTACGAGGAAGCGGCTGAATGCTATAAAACCTTACTTACACTGATTACTAATCGCTATTCTGCAGACGAAATCCGATATAATCTGGCAAGGATGTATTATATATCTGGAAACTATCAAGCAGCAGGCGAATATTTCCTTGAGATAACAAATCAAGTGCCTCTAAGCCAGTCATTCGGACCCGCTTCGCTTTTCATGCTCACCCTAATGCCGGGGGCAGACCCAGTTCAAAACCAGAAAATTAACGAAAGATTGTATAACGAATTTCCTTGGTCTTACTACGGTCATCTCTCTGCCGTTCGAACCGGTAAAACATTTAGACGAGAATCAGTGCCATTCAGTTCAATTCTTGACATTAAGTCAATTAATCCAAGGGTTAAACAATTTATAGAAATGGATGATTATGAAACGGCAAGCACGTTGCTAAGACCCGAGTTTTTTAAAAAACCATTTAATCCGCCACTGGCTCTCTACTTGATAAAACTATATGAGCACGCTAACGATTATTACAAAGCACTTGGAATTAGCGACCTGGTCTGGAAAGAATATGAGAAAAATGGTGAATTAAAACGAATGCCTGTTGTTTTCTGGGAAAAATGTTATCCTCGACATTATTGGAGGGAAGTCTCTCGTGAGGCCAGAAAATATGGCATTGACCCGTATATGATGCTAAGTTTGATTCGGCAGGAAAGCCGCTTTAATAAAGAAGCTTTATCCAGAAGCAACGCATTTGGTTTAATGCAACTAAAAAAAACCACTGCCGATGGAGTAGCCAAGACATTGGGACTTAAACAATACAACCTAAATGAACCAATCGCAAATATCATGTTGGGAACTCGTTATTTTTCAGATATGATCAACAAAAATCCAAAATATCCACATTATGCTCTTGCCTGTTACAACGCAGGTCCTAATGCTGCAAAACGGTGGATCGTCTCGGGCGAACATCTATCACCTGAAGAGTTTGCTGAGACTATTGATTATTCAGAAACGCAACATTATGTAAAAACTATTATGAAAAATTATTGGAATTATAAAGAAATATATCAATGGGCTTTTGATATAGAGCATTTTTAGAGCTGTTACTTCTTTATATTAATTCCTATAACAAAGTACTATATTACAGAAATAATATTGCTAAAAAAGTCTCTTAAGCACACTACGAACATCTTCTTCGGTTATCGTTTTAGGGTTTGCTTTTGTTGACCCAGAAGCCAATGTATTTGCAATCATTTTTTTTGGATCTTTGAGTTCCAAATTCTTAAACACATTTTGTATTTCAAATTTTTCTATCAACAGATTAATCCTGTTTATTAGATCCATACCGGCAATATCAGACAACTTTTTATATTGTTCAGAAATAGAATTTTTGTTAATCTCCAATGCTGGAACAAGACACAACGCACAAACTAAACCATGGGGTTGCTTATATATAGCGCCCAATGAATGAGCCAATCCATGAATGACTCCTAGACGAGAATTTGTAAATGCAATGCCAGTTAAATAACTGCCCAACAACATTTTTTCATAGGACGCACTATCTTCTTTTTGATTAGCTGCATCAAATAAACACTCAATATTATGAATCAATAATTCAAAGCCTTTTAATGCCAAATTCTGGGTATACCAGTTTGCCCCATTAGAGATGAAGGATTCTATGGCTTGAGTAATCGCATCCAAACCAGACTGAGCTACTATTGTAGGGGTAATCCCAATCATCAAGTCTGGGTCTAAGATAATCAAGTCTGCCATAAAATAATCATCACGTATTGATAGTTTTTCATTGGTTTTCTCGTTATTAATAACAGCATTGATCGTTGCCTCTGCCCCTGAACCGGCTGTTGTAGGGACAGCAACAAACGGTATTCCTTTTTTTTCAACAACGCCTCCATTCTGGTAATACTCAGGATCACGTGATGTTTTGTATAATCCTGCCGCAGCTTTTGCTAAATCCATGACTGAACCACCACCGATACCACCAATCCATAACGACTTCTTCCTCTTTGCATACTCAATAACCTCTCGAACATTCTCTAGGGTAGGCTCGCCCCCTTCATAAGGGTAGAAGTATGATTTTCTCTTAAAAGCAGCAGTAAGCTGCTTAAACTGAGGTTTCTTGCGAAGTGATGAGCCATGTACAATTAATCCATTACCAAAAGCAGCTGTTCCAGATAACAGGCTAAAAATTTCACCCTTGCCGGACACGGTAGTCATCGGCATATTTAATTTACTAAATAGCATCCATCTCTCCTCTAATACAAAAAAACTAGTTCTTTATTAACTATTATGGGAAAAATTAACTTTTTTGTCGATATATTATTATAGGGGGAAGAAAATAGATGCTTAGAAAAATCATTAGTGAGCGAAATATCAAAATAGCCATTGGGTTGCCAACGATGAACAGCCAAGGCTATATTTACAACTCATTAAAAAAATTACAACAAGAACTTGTTTTGATTCCACCTAATATAAAAACCAGCCTAGTTATATGTTTAAATGGCACTAACGATAATAACGCAACCTTGAATGAAATCCATAAATTTACTCAGGAAAACAAGCAATTTCAGATTAATACAATAATACGTCCTCAACCAGGTAAAAATGAAGCAGTTAATGCCATTATTGATTTTAACAAAAAAAATGGAATCGATATTACACATTTAGTCGACGATGATGTATCTTTTACCACAGGATCCATATCAAATAATGTTAAATTACTCGTTTTGGAACAAGCCAAAACAAAAGAACCTGTAATGGTAGGTTCTCATATGAAAGCATATCAATACACATTAAAAGACTATTTGCTCCAAGAAAAATCTTGGGTTTCTGCACTTAAAAAGTGCTTTTGGCATAACGTTTTTCGACTGCCTTTTGATGACCAATCTGAAGAGTGGCCGTTTAATAGCGCACAAAGTCTTGCCATGTATACAAATAATTTCATAACACTTCCTCCTAGCAATAGTGGATCGGTTGACGACATTACTTTAAACTATGACATCGCAGCAAGAGGAAAATTACTAAAAACTGAAGGATCAGAAGTATTTTTTAAAGTTGCCGAGGATAAGAAAGAACGAGAAAATCAACAACTCAGAAATCTGTTTGGCGTCCTTCATTCTAAGGCACAATTCACTAAGGATACTGACAAAATACTAAAAACTCTATCTTGGTCATATACAACCGACCCAAAAATGTATAAATTACCTCCGAAAATGGGATTAAGCCGATTATTCTTTTATTTAATTCATATGTACTATCGATATCAAGATGCTCGAAATGCAAATCAACATTTTACAAACAATATTGTTCCAAACTGGGGAACAGCATCATCAACAAAACCCCTAGATAATATAAACACAGTTGATCCAATATTAGTTAAATCCAATACAGCTGATAGGAAATATTCTAATACGGCATTACAAGCGCAATAAACTCTACGTCTTCATCTCCGGTATTTTCAATTGAATGACTACCACCAGTAACGGTCAGGATTGCATCTCCGGCGACAAATTCTTTACGAGTTTTACCAGTATCACAAATCCCTTTGCCTTTCAAAATAATAAAAATCTCGTCTTCTTCCAAATGCTGATGGACACCAATAGAAGCACCTACCGGTACAGTAATTTTTGCACATAATCGGCACTTTGCCTGTATTTCATCTTGTCTAAACATGTGCTGAAACGAAATGACGCCCTTGCCTCCTCGCATATTTTCTCTTTGCTCGATCAGCATATCTTTTTCTTTTTTTAACATCATATCCTCCCTTGGCAACTGCTCATCTTTGAATTGGATATTATACAATGATGTTTCGTGTATAATTTTCTTAAATTGGATTTTTTTCATTCTGTTTTTATTCTAAAGACATGTGAAGTTAAATGCAAGAAAACAACTAATCTATATTTCAACCTCAATATCCATTCCATCATATGCCATTGATACATTATCTGGAAGACTGGCACTAACCAAAGCATAATCCATATCATGCGTCGTATGGACAAAATAAGTATGACCTGGATTTGTTTTTCTAATTATCTCCATTGCCTCATCCATATTCAAATGGGTATGATGCTGCTTATATCTTAGTATATTAATAATTAAGATCGGGATGTTATGAATTTTCATTAGAGTTGAATCCGGAAGAGTTTTAACATCCGTCAAATAAGCAAAATTTCCAGATTTAAAACCAAGAATTTCCTGAACACCATGAAAAACAAGCAGGGGTTCGAACACAACATTTTTAACTGAAAACCGTTCTATGTTATAAATCTCGTGAAGACATATATTCGGAATTCCACCACCCTTTTGACTAATTGGCTCAAAAATATAGTAAAATGCTTTTCGTAGTCCATCTACTTGTTTTCGACTAATGAAAACATCAATTACTCCTGAATTCAGGTTAATAGGTCGTAAATCATCCAACCCTCCTATATGATCATGATGATTATGGGTCAACAGTATAGCATCTAGTTTGTGAATTTGATGATTCAGTGCCTGCTGTCTGAAGTCGGAGGAACAATCAAATAATATGGTCATATCCTCATTGTGAAGCCAAGCAGAAGTTCTAAGTCGTTTATTTTTTTTATTCTTACTCAAGCATACTTTACAGTGACACCCAATAACCGGAACACCATCTGATGTCCCTGTTCCAAGTAGTGTAAGCGTTGCTTTCATTCTTGCATGCTGGTTATGATTGAAGGGTTAACTCGGCTAAAGTTAATTTGTTTGTATTTAGATATTCATCCAACTCATCAATTAATGTTTCCGCTATTTTCGGATTAATAAAATTCATCATCCCAATCGAAACTGCATCTGCACCGATAATAAGAAATTTTAGTACATCCTCAATAGATGAAACTCCTCCAATTCCAATGATTGGAATCTTAAAGTGTGATGCAACATCATAAATAGCTTTTAAAGCTATCGGTCGAATTGCTGGCCCAGACAAACCAGCTACTCCTCGTTTAAAAAACAGTTTTCGGCTTGTTATATCCACTTCCATCGCAGGAATTGTATTGATTAGTGATAGTATCTCTGCACCTGCTTTAATAGATACTTCAGCTAATTTAACGATATCAGGAACACTGGCAGATAATTTGACTATTAATGGACCTGAATACTCATCACGAACCTTAGAAATCAGTTTTTCTACAACTGGCAAATCAAAGCAGAAAGAAAGCCCACCTGCCGCAACATTGGGACAGGAGATATTTAATTCCAATGCATCAACACGTTTTTCCTTTTCGAGAATACGCGCACACTCAATATTTTCCTCAATGGAATGGCCAGCAATATTAGCAATCACTTTTAGATTTTTGTACCCTTCAAGTGCAGGAAGCCGTCTTTTTATTAAATCCTGAATCCCATTATTTTCAAGACCGATTGAATTCATCATTCCAGATGGCGTCTCTGCAATACGTGGGGGAATATTCCCGATTTTTGCTTCCATAGTAACACTTTTCAGTGTAATGGCACCAATACGATCTAAATCCACAAAATCAGTAAATTCTGTACCATACCCGAAGGTTCCAGATGCCGTAACTATGGGGTTCTGAAGTTCTAATCGTCCAAGTTTTGTTTTCAACTCTGCCATATGTTTATTTACCGCTTTCCATTGTTTTTACTCTCACCCTTCAGGGGGAATGAGGGGGTCTCCATCTACCAAATATCACTCGCATTAAATACTGGCCCATCCGTGCATACTTTTTTATATCCATTTTTTGTATTAATCACACATCCCAGACATGCTCCAAAACCGCAAGCCATTCTTGCTTCTAATGATACTTCTGCTGTAATCCCTGCTTTAATAGCTGACTCCGCAATACTCTTCATCATTGGAATGGGGCCACATGCCATTATGTGCTGGATCTTTTCCTTTTTAATATATTTATCAATATTTTCACAAACAAAATACCCTTCCACATCATCCACATGAGTTTTAATATGCGATTCTGTCCAAGGAATTACTTCATCACTCGTCTTAACTCCATGAATCATGATGATATCATTATGTTCTTTTAATTGATTATAGAGAAAATACAGTGGTGCAATACCCATTCCTCCGCCAATTATTAATACTTTCTTATTCTTACAAATACTAAATCTATTACCTAAAGGGCCCATAACTTCAACCTTGTCGCCGACGGCAAGACTCGTCATTGCGTTGGTTCCTTCACCCTTAACTTTATAAAGTATTTCTAATTTATTTTTGCCACAATTGTGAACACCAAAAGGACGTTTGAGCATATTCGCTGATGGAAGCTTCGTCTGTATTGAAATATTAACAAACTGTCCCGGTGTAGCCATAGATGATATATGAGAAGAATTTAACACTAACAAAAAGGTATCTTTTGCTAACTGTTTGCTCTTGATAACGTCGCTTATTTCAATTATTTTTGTAGCGTCAGACATTTATGGATTCTATCCGTAATTGCAATAACAGTATTCAAAAACTCATTATCTAGGTTCGAACTAAACACCTGTTTAAGTACAATAACATATTTTGAGTTAATCGAAATAACTCTAACTGAACCAGATCCCAGTTCTTCAAAAAAAGCATCCGTATTTACTTTCGTTTCAATAATATCTTTACTGCATAATTTTTGAAATTCCACTCGAGAATAGGCCCGAACAAAATCGACATGTTGTATCTTCTGTGGGTGATAATACCCTTTTTTTAACTCATATACGATACCTTTTGTCGATTTATATAAATCCAGATAATATGCAATAACCTGAGATGCAAAATTTTCTTCGTTTTCAACTCGGCTAATCTTATCTACATATGCGACAAACTTCAAATATTGATCAATTTTCATTTTTGCTACATTGCTCTTATACATGATATGGTATTCATTTGCCCAATGATAAATAGCTTCCACAAAACTAACGACATCTTTTGATTTTTCAATTGAGTCAGAACTTTTACATATAAAAAAACCGAATAATCCGTCACTAGTTTTCTCTAGTGGAAAACAATGAGTCCCACCCATACTGGCCCACATTTCTCGCTCATTTTTAATGACTGGATAAACCTCTCTTGGAAGAATAATCGTTTCGCTATAAAATCTTTCAATATCGCTTATCGTTATCATTTGCTTATCATTAATCAACAAATCTACAAATAAGCTATTACCCGAATACTTAAGGTACTCTACCTCTTCTGACAGATAACCTTTCCATGCAGCCACCGAATATTCAGAATCTCGTTTTATGAATAAAACATACTGATTAATGTTATATTTGCTTAAGTAAATGTTGAGATACTGATCCTGCGTATACAGAATTCTTGGTTTATTTCTGTATGCAGATTGAGAGTCTAATTGCTTTTTTTTATCTACTAATAAATCAAAGGCCATTATTATCTATTGTAGTGTTTAATCTGAGTATTTTCAAGCCGTAATAGGTCATTGCTATAACCATTTATTCTGTTTTTTCGGCTTATCTGCCGACTGATAAAATATTTTTTCAAGTATTTCTGAAAAATTTTTAATGCCAATTATTAACGGAGGACGATTCAACTCCCTTTTAATCTCTTCTATTTCAAGCATATTATCAAAAGGGACAATAACTCTTTTAATATTATGGCGCTCCGCTGCAAGTAGCTTTTCCTTTATCCCCCCAATCGGTAGAACCTGTCCATGAAGTGAAATTTCTCCCGTCATTGCAATATCAGTTCGAACAGGTTTACGAGTATATGCCGATATCAAAGCAGCAGCTATCGCAATACCAGCAGAGGGACCATCTTTCGGAATCGCATTTTCTGGAATATGAATATGAATATCATAATTCTTATAAAAATCTTTTGGCAAACCAATTTTCTTGGCAATAAGACGAAC
>MFRH01000020.1:6000-7565 GCA_001783275.1 Candidatus Margulisbacteria bacterium GWF2_35_9 | reverse complement strand
ATTCTTTACGCTTTACACTTTACTGACGATAGTTCTCCATTACTACTATGTTTCAAAGCAGAAAGTCAGGCTTCAGGAGATGATAATGAAAGAAGAGGATATGCTTAAGCAGAAAGAGGAATCCGCTTCAAAAACGCTTTATCTGAAAAGTCTGAGAAAAAAGAAGATACTCGAAGAGCAGACCAAAGCTGTTCATACTCTGATAGTAGCGCAAAACCATAAAATAAACACTCTTTTGAACGGAATAATCGGCTATAGTTCTATACTCTCCGGCAAACTTGAAAAATCGGATTTTGAAAATAAAGATGCGCTTGTTAAGGTCGTTTCGAAGATCAAGGAAAGCGGAGATTCGATAAACCGAATGATGAAAGAGTTCGACGATCCGAACAGTACTGCTTTTAAAGAGGTCTTTGAAACTAAAGAATATCTTGATCTCGAAAAAGAATATCTCGATAAAGATCTGAGCTGACAAACTTTTAAACCGCCGAATTTTCCCCGATTATTTTGCTTTCTGTCTCAGTCTGCAGTCCTGTTTTTATTACATATTCTTTCGGTAAAGTTTCGAACCATTCCAGAGTGTCTTTAACGGTTTTTTTAACCTCGCTGAAAACAAGCCCCTCCGCTATCGCTTTCGTGATATCAATCTGTTCAATTCCTTCCCATTCACCTTTGGCTTCCATCAGGGGCAGATCTGCGTTGTTGCCGGTTAATGCCTCTTCTAAAATATTATCGGGCAGCTTAATAAATTCGACTTTTTTATCGGCGAATGAGATACTGACATCTAAAAGTTCCTGAAATGTGAACCTCTGCTTAGGTCCGGTAGCATTAAATGTTCCGGTTCTTTTATTTTCAAGCATCCTGACTGCAAAATCAGCAAGATCCCTTACATCTATAAACTGGATCGGATAATCCGTATTCTGAGGAATAATAATCTTGCCGCCTTTTTTTATTCTTACCGGCCAGTAGGTGAACCTGTCTGAATAATCGTTCGGCCCCACGATCAATCCGGGTCTGATTATCAGGCTGTTGTCGGGAAAATACTTCTTCACTCTCTCTTCGCAATGAGCTTTCAAAGCTCCGTAGGTTTCGTTGGTCAGAGTTTCATCAGCCTTGTCTTCCAGACGCCCAAGCTCGGATTTTTCAGTGATTCCAGGTTTTGAAAAATCCTTATAAACCGAGATCGTTGAAATGAATAAATATGTATCTGCGTTTCCGGATAATGCTTCAGCTGATCTTTCCACGATCCTCGGAATATAACCGCAGGTATCTATTACCGCATCCCACTTTCTGCCTTTCAGAGCAGCCAGATCTGAGTCCCTGTCTCCCTGAATTTTCTCGACATCCGGGAAAAGTTCGGGATTGCGCTTACCGCGGTTGAACATAGTCACTTCGTGCCCGTTCCTGACAGCACTTTCAATAATGTGCCTGCCTAAAAACAATGTTCCGCCCAGTATTAGTATTTTCATTTAACTTCGATCCAGTATCTTTTCCCGTCATTTGTCCTATTGATAAGTCCTGCGCTGACCAGTTCCCTTCGTATCATAGTATGATCGCTGAAAGTATGC
>MFRH01000020.1:0-5990 GCA_001783275.1 Candidatus Margulisbacteria bacterium GWF2_35_9 | reverse complement strand
ATAGTCCTTCCCTGCTTCGAACTTGCTGATAATATAGCTCAGAACGGCATCCTTTTCAGGCTTCTTTGAGGGCCATCTGATGATCTTGCCGTCTTTGTCTTTTAGTCGGTCTAAGCTTACTTCCATCGGTCTTTCATTTTCTGTCATGATGTCACTCCTATATTATTTCTTTATTATTTGCGTAGCAGAACAGTAACGCGCAGGCTCTCGCATCGGAAAGCGCGTCATGATGATCGAGTTCTATCCCGAGAATATCGCAGCAGTTCCTCAGTCCCGCCTGCTTAAAACCTTTCTTTTTGTATATCTTTACGGTGCATTCCCACCTGTCGCTGATGTTTAAGTCGGTATAATCTATCCCGTATTCCGCCATCGTTTTTTTCAGCGCATTCCTGTCGAAGGATTCATTATGCGCGACTATTGTCCGTCCGGTTAGCCGTTTCTTTATTTCAGGATATACTTCGTCGAACAACGGCGCAGATTCAGTATCCTCTTCCGTAATTCCGTGTATGCGCGTATTATAATAATTGTATTCATTTCCCGGCGGCTTTATAAGTGCGTGAAATTCTTCGGTAATTATACCGTCTTCAACTGTAACGATCCCGACGGAACAGATCGAAGTCCATTTAGGGTTAGCTGTCTCAAAGTCTATTGCGGTATATGTAAGATTATTTTTCATTTTATCCATAGTCATTTACTTAAGTTTTTGGCTCAATTAAATCCCACAGATTCCCGTAGAGATCTTCAAACACTGCGACTTTTCCCCAAGTCTCAACAACAGGTTCTCTCACGATCTTTATCTTCTTGTCCAGTAAGTTCTGATAATCCCTTTGAAAATCGTCAGTGTGCAGGAATAGAAATACTCTTCCGCCGGTCTGATTCCCGATCCTGCTTCTTTGTTCATCATTCACTGCTTTTGCCAGTAACAGACAGCATTCCTTTGAACCTTGCGGAGCTACAAGAACCCATCTTTTGGTTTCGCTAAAGACCGTGTCTTCCACTAAAGTGAAATTCAGCTTTTCAGTATAAAACTTTATGGCTTCATCATAATCTTTTACAACGATCGCAATATGTGCTAATCTGTTTTGCATAATCTCATCTTTTTACCCGTTGATATAGAAATAATTATAAACAAATAGACTTACCATATAAGCAATTACAAATATATAAGCTCCCGCATATCTGAAAACTTTTTTGAAATCAGCCTGAATTTCGGGATTTGGCCAGTCATCTTCGGTATAGGCATAAATTATTCCTCTCTCTTTTCTAAAATCTAAATTCCAATACAGTCCAGCAATAATATAAGGTACTGAAGAACCCAGTATATTTACCATCCAGGACACTGGATACTGCCCGTCTCTGATAAGAATATATAGATCATAAGACCAGCATATTGAGAACATTGACACACAAAACGCCGAGTAAAGCAGCTCAATATCGGCTTTTTTCTTAAAATACTTATAAATTATTCCTATTGTCCACGGAGCATTAATATAAACGAAAACCGGAATGAAAACAGAATCAACATAATCCCATGTAGGGTCCGTAGAAAATGGGGTTACTCCGATTATGCTTAAAATAGCAGCAACAAATGACAACAGTTTCCATTTCTTTACGATAAACTTCCAATAATCCTTACTGAATAAAGGTATACGCTTACGGTTTTTAAATATTACGATAACAGCTATAAAAGAAGCTGTTATCCAATATACAAAGTATGCTTTTAAAAATAAACTCATTTTTACATTCCCGAATAGTCACCGTAAATAAAAGTTGTTTTACTGCTTTTATGAAAAATATATTTCAATGATAATCCACCGCCGTTGCTCTGATTAGTTTCAAAGATTTTAAAAATCAAATCCTCCTTGCTATTGAATTTTGTTGAGTCGTTTGGAAATAAATTTTTGAAGTTACTTAATACATCTTGATCATATTCATTTATCTTTACATCCATTTCATTTTCATTGATAAGCTTCAATTCGTTTTCAGATCTGAATTTCAATAAATACCAAGTTCCGAACAATATTCCTATACCTCCACCGTCAATATTGCTGACTTGAGAAGGATGTAAGTTATAGAATGACTCAAAAACACCTTCGGGTGAAATATATGCTCCACTTGAAAATCCGAAACCATAATTCATTTTATCCGATTTTTCGGGTACTTTGAAATCAGAATCAACTAATTCTGGATTAATTTGTAGATTCTCTAAACTGAAATCTGTCGCTTCAAAAATATTTTCATCACTATATTCAATTGCTTTTCTTACGATACCGTCATTCTTGCCTATATAAAGTTCTGTTTCAAGGTTGTCTTCGGATTTCAATATTCGAAATTTTAACAAATTATTCTTGTCTTCCAAGAACATAATATTTTCTTTATCATAGTAATCGAACGGTTGTTTAATAAAATCAATAAATGAAACGACACTTTTTCCTGATAAAGAACCGAAAAAATTGATCAGAGGTTCAGGGAATTGAAGCTTATTCTCATAAATACAAGAAAATCTTTTCATTAGCTTTAATAATTTTAAATCGTTGTCAAACGGTAGCTTGCTATAGAATGGACCTCCTATTTCTTCCTGATAAATTGAATCACCGTCGGCTATAATTATATTCGTATCCGGATTTGAATACGGCTCACCGATATTATATTGTTCATTGAACTTCAGATTCATCATATTCTTAGCTTTATATTTTATGAGTCCTCTCTTTTCGCTCAAAGACCTTTTGGATTTATCATAATTGTCTTCTCTCGTATGTTTCTCCAGATAGTCAGCTTGAAAAGATTTTAAATTGCTCAATTTATCCATAACTTCAGTAATTTTTTGGTCTGCTGTTAATGAATCTTGTTTAGTTAAATTGTTCTCATACGGTATTCTATACTCTCTATATTCATGCTTATCACCTATTTTCTCTCTGATAATCATGCCTGGCTTCAAGGTTATATTAAAAATTGAATCAGACACATTATTAATCTCTATTTCTGAAAAAGTCGTTAATCTGCCGTCGCAATCGATTTTCGTTACCAGACCTGATCCTTTATTTACAAAATATTTTCTTTTTCGATCTTTAATCTGCAAAATAAACTCATTTTCATTATCACCCGCATATTCAATTCCGCCGATCTTTATTTGATCTCCGGCGATTTCTACATATTTTTCAAAATCATAATAAATTATCGGGGCTTCGAACTCCCATCCGTAATACTTTACTAATTCTTTATCAAATATCCGTTTGTTGCTCAGATCCCATTTAACATTTTTTATAATTATTTCTCTTTTATATCCTTGAACCCGTTTAAGTTTATCCGGGTATTTTATTTTGACCCACTCAGGTTCATTTTTATAATCACCGCTACTATCTTCTTGCTTTGTAAAAGATATAGACCTTATACAAGAGCTTTTATTTATCGCATCATCAATTATTTCAAAAACTTTCTGTTCCGTAGCATCCTCAACTTTTAACACTTTTCTTTTGAATAAATTATCTTCATGGTCGTAATATATTTCCGTTTTGTTTGAATCGAACCATAGATTCATCTCTTTAAAAGTATAAATGAAAGGTTCTTTCACAAAGAAATATCCGTACTCAAAGTTAATCCTGTCAAGATTACAATTAAAATTTTGTTCAATATCTTTAAGCTCATATTCTTTCTTTTCACCGCAATAATTATTATAGTTTTCGTTATATGTTCTAATAAAAGTTTCCATTCCTGTTATATCGTTGATGTTTTCATTAAAGTTTTTCAAGAACAACCTGAGGAACTGATCAAATTGAGACATAAAAACAATAAGTGTTCCAGAATCGTATTTGATCTCATCTGAATAGTTATTTATTATTTCACTGATTGAACTTCTATTGTATTTATTCATACTTCTATCATAATTGAATTCATTATAATACCCTGTTTGGATTGACAGAACTCCATTACTGTCCAGACTCCCTGTGAATTTTTCAAAAAACACCTCAAGTCCCTCTGATATCCATTCGGGGGTGTCTTTTCTTAATCCAGTTTTAATAAAGAACCTAACCTGAGGAATGATTAGATTTTTTATACCTTTTGAAACATCTGCAGCTATAATATAACTACCTGACTCCTCCTCAACAAAGAAATCAGTTCTATCATTATTTCCTTTCTCAGACCTGAATTTAAGATAATTCTCTGATTTTGAAAAAATAAAATATTTCATGTCGGTCTTACTATTTGTCTCAAAATAATTATCATTAAAATATTTTTCAAATTGAACAGCTATCCGTATATAATATTCTTGCAAATCTTTATCGATAAAATCAAAATTATATTTCTGACTTTTATTATACTTCCCCGTGCAGGACAAAAACAAATTCAAAGCAATCAGAAGTAAAAAGAAGTTGATCGTTTTCATAGATAGTCCTTAAATTTATTGCATCCTTGCTTTTATTACTAAGTTTTCATACTCTAATATTATTCTAATGTTCGATAGCAATACCGAACAATAACATATTAACCCTAATTCAGCCAGTTTTCGATCGTAAGATTCTCGAACCTGTCAAAGTGTTTTATATTACCGGTTACCAGTTTGGTGCACTTTGTAAAAACAGTGGCTGCTATGAGAATGTCCGCATCAGGCAATAACAGGTTTAGCCTATATAAAGAGGCTTTAAGTTCACCGAACTTTTTAAGAATGTCAAGATCAGTATTAATTATGTCAACCGTGAGTAAAAATTCTTCTATCAGGTTTATATTCTTGAGTTTGTAAGCTGACCTTTCAGCGCCATAGAATAATTCTCCTACGGTCATGAAGCTGATGGCAACCCTTTCATCTGAGGACTGCCTTCTTTCAATAACAGAATTATTACCGCGCAGTATTTCAATACAAATGTCTGTATCCAGAAGGATCATAGATCAACCTCGCGGCCTAGAGTTCTGCTTTCGTATATATCTTCTATTATTTCTTCGGTAGTTCTGTCATCTTTCCATTGTTTTGACAATTTCTTCCATATTTCAATTTGAGATTCCCTGCTGATATTTCTTTTTATATTGAATGAATTTTTTAATTCATCTTCAACTCCGCGCTCTAAAACAAGGAGAATTTCATTATTGAGACTTCTCTTTTCCATTTTGGAGATAGTTTTTATTTTGTCAATTACATCATCCGGTATATTTCTTATAGTTATATTCATGCTTTCACTTCCCTTGTAGTTACATTTCAGTTACAATATAACACTATAATGGTTTATATGCAAGAATTACTCAGTAACTTCTTTACATTTCTTGTTCTTTTTTAACGTATCAGATGCAATAGCCTGATAATCGGCTGAAGTTTCCGATACTTTAAGCTGTCCGTTCTCATAAGCTTCAAGTATTTCTTCTTCATAGCTGTCGAGCTTTATAATCTTATTTTTTTTAGTCATCATAGCCTCTTTTAGAATATCTTAACAATATAAGGCATTTAGCATACATTATCAACATTCAAAATCCTCCCTTTCCCCCTCCCCCACTTGACAAAACCTTTTCATTTGATTATCTTACCATTCGGTTTAACTAAACAGTTAAATCAAAAGGTTTAATAAAACGGACAAAAAAAATGACTGATCCTAAAAGCGAAAATACAGAAGAGAAGATCCTCGATGCCGCGAATGATGTTTTTGAGAAGAAAGGATATGACGGCGCTAAGATGCAGGAGATAGCGGATAAGGCGGGCATAAACAAGGCTCTGCTTCATTATTATTTCCGGTCTAAGGACAAGCTGTTCGAGATGGTATTCGCAATGGCTTTCAACAAGCTCACAAAGCAAGTGGAATTTCTTTTTGATGCGGATATGTGCATAGAGGACAAGATCACCGTTTTCGTTGACAAGCACGCCGATTTTCTAAGTAAAAACAGGCATCTTCCTTTATTTATCGTAAATGAAGTGAACAGGCGTCCGGAAATGTTCGTGAATATTTTTTCAAAGTTATATCAAAAAGACGACAGGCTGAAAAAGATACTTGCTCAGATCGAAAAGGAAA
>MFRH01000019.1 GCA_001783275.1 Candidatus Margulisbacteria bacterium GWF2_35_9 | reverse complement strand
TATTCAATATTTTATAACGTAAATTTGCTAAAATCCGAAAAAACTAATACAGATCGCCCCGTCTGTCAGCTCTGCAGTCTATCATTTTGCGGTATTCAGCAACCTGAGATAAATCGATATCGGCTGATTTGATCTCTTCTTCTGTTCCGCATCCTGAAACGATCATTCCGTCGGGAGAGATCACCATTGAATTTCCGCCGTAATCAGGATAGTCCGACCTGCCGTTAGCCCTGTTGACAAGCACGAAATAACTCTGGCTTTCGATCGCTCTCGCATAAGCTAATTTGACCATCGTATCTACCCTTTTAAAAGGCCACGATGCCGGAAGGATTATTAGATTCGCTCCTTTCAGCCACAGTTTTCTGAAACTTTCAGGAAACCTGAGGTCGTAGCAGATATTCATCCCGATATGCCATTCCTTATGTGCGAAAGTATGAAGCCCGTTCCCCTGATGAAATATCTTATCCTCATCCATCAGCCTGAAAAGATGTATCTTGTCGTAAACCGAAAGAACTTTACCTTCATCATCTATAAAAAAAGCACGGTTGTATATTTTTCCTTTTTCTTTTACCGGAGTAGTAAATACAACCGCAGTTGAAATTTCTTTAGCTATTCCGGAAAATTCTAAAACGACATCTTTCCACTTATCTGACCAGCATTCCATATTATCCCTGTTATATCCCGGAATGAACATTTCCGGAAGAACAGCGATCCCGCCGCCCTTAACAACTTTGAAAAGCTCCATAGCCTTTGCAAGATTACCTTCAGTATTTTTTTCATCGACTGATATTTGTAAAAGATGGATTTTCATATTCTCCCCGCATAAAATGTATTTTAAATATAATCTTTTTGAGTTTAAAATGAAAATAAATAATTTATTTTGGAACTTTACAATATTTGGAAATGTATAAGAGTAGTAACAAGACAAACTTCTTCATTACTCCTCCTCCTCCTAAATTAAGCCCCTGAACTTCAGGGGCTTAGTGTTTATATATGCTTTTTTGTATTTGAAATTAAAACAAAAATCACCTGATCCCTGACTTTCCTTCCCTAACCTCGCTTCCGCCCCATTCAACTACGGTGTAGCCTTTACGATGCTTTGGAACAAGCTTCTGTTCTTTAATTTCAACGGGTTTATCAAGACCCTTGAAAACCATAAAAACACGAATAATTGTTTCAGGTTCGGGAGTAATTGTAAGCTTTGCAAGTTCTTCATATTCTTTTGTGGAAAAATGAATAAGATTGTAAGGATTTTTCTCAAGTTCAGGCAACCAGAAAATGATAAATTCATTGGCTTCCTTATAGTTCAGACCAAGTGTTTTCAGACTTTTTTCGAGAAATTCTGCTGCGTCCTCTTTTTTCACAATAAAACCTTCATTCAAAGTAAAACCCTTCTCGTCAACTCCTTCCCAAAACAGAGAATAGTACATCCTGCCGGCTTTATCGGTTAAAGTACCGTCAGGTTTTGCAGTAACTGTCCATCCGCCCTCAGGATATTTCGGATAAGTTGCTGTGAAAGTCCCCTTGTAATCAAGCTTAACATTCACTTTGGTTTCTTTTTCGGGGTAGATATAGATGATTGGTTTTTCTAAATTAATTTTCATTAACTTTATTTTCAAATTAACCGTAACTATTGAATCTTGTCTAATTTCAATATCTTTAACTTCGCGAGGTGAATACCCGATAAATTCCGCCCGGATAGTGTATTTTCCGGTTCGGACTCCTGAGATTAAATAGTTCCCATTTTCATCTGCTTCAGCCCCCCAAGATGTGCCTATTACTACGATGTTCGCACCGGGTAAAGGGTTATTGTTTTCATCAAGGACTGATCCTTTCAAAGAACCCTCTAAAGAAGTATCTTTTATCTTAGGTAGAATAAAATCTTGATATAGAATATACGCTGTGCGAATCTTAACATCTTTTACTACTTGGAATTGGTGTTTTGTAAAATAAGATTTTATAGAGTATGTTCCTTCCTTTATGCCGATTATCCAATATTTCCCATCTTCATCTGTTTCTGCACCATAAGTAGTGCCTGAAATAGTTATTATTGCTTCTTTAATAGGATTGCCGTATTCATCTGTTACAGTTCCACACAAAAAACCATTTTTATCATTATTATTTCGAAATTTGTAATTAACGTTTTCGCATTGAATTGTATCTTTTGTATTTTTGATTGTTTCATAATTTACCGAATCGTCCTTAACTTCCTGCCCGAAGGTAAGTGAAAAGATCATAATGAGTAAAAGTGCGGATATTTTTTTGCTGATGGGATTCATTTAAACACCTTAATGTTTATTATCGGTGCTATCTTCTCAAAATGATTATCTAAAGTGAATATACCGCAGTCGTTCTGGAGAGCGTTCTGAGCTATGATCAGATCAGGGATACCGATGCCATTAATTCCATTTTTGAGACATCGTGTCTGAAAGTCAATGATCTGCTCCCAGTCTATTTTCATTTCATTTTTTAAAATTTCTGACAAAAGGCTTATGATTTTATTCTGCTTCTTGACCTTTAAATAAGGTATCAGTTCTGTAAGAATAAGGTCATTAGTTACAACCATGTTTTCATCAATCAGAAGATCAAGTTTTCCGGAACTTTTTCCATCCCTGAAATAATCTATCCATACAGATGTGTCAACTAAGACTTTCAAGTTCTTGACCTTAAGTGATCAAGGTCAATATCAAGGTCTATCTTACCTTTAAAATTCTTTAGTCCGGCGATCTTATTTTTTCTGATCAGTTCTTCGAGTGCAGTAATTATAACCATAGTTTTTGTTTTGATGTGAGTTGTTTCCATAGCTTCAACGAGAAGATCTTCCGGCAAATCAAGTGTTGTTCTCATTTTCACCTCCTATATGCATATATATAATAAATTATGCATACAAAGTCAAGTATTATTTTACTGCAGTCCTCGAACCGGATTTAATTTCAGTCCCGCCCCATTCGACCACGGTGTAACCTTTACGGTCTTTCGGAACAAGCTTCTGTTCTTTAATTTCAACTGGTTTATCGAGACCTTGGAAGACCATAAAAACACGAATAATTGTTTCAGGTTCGGGAGTAATTGTAAGCTTTGCAAGTTCTTCATATTCTTTTGTGGAGAAATGAATAAGATTGTAAGGATTTTTCTCAAGCTCAGGCAGCCAGAAAATAATAAATTCATTGGCTTCCTTGTAATTTAGCCCGAGTGTTTTCAGGCTTTTTTCGAGAAACTCGACAGAGTTCTCTCTCTTCATAACAAAACCTTCATCAATAGTAAAAACTTTATCAGTTTCACCTTCCCAGAAAAGCGAATAATATTCTTTTCCGCTTTTGTCTTTGAGTGTACCGTCAGGTTTTGCGGTTACAGTCCATCCGTTCTCAGGATATTTCGGATAAGTAGCCGTGAAAGTTCCTTTGTAATCAAGCTTTACATTAACTTCGGACTCTTTTTCGGGATAGATGTAGATGATGGGTTTGCGAGTTTTATAATAATATTTCGAATTTGAATTAATCGAGAATTTAACTAAAATACCATCTATGAATGTATCAACATATACAGATCTTTCATTAACACTTATCACTTTACCTTTATATTCACTGCCTATTTTAAAATTATCGGATGCTTTGCTTGAATCAATTATCGCTTCTTCAGTAATTATTCCTATTGCTAATGAATCTCCTTCGCGAATTTCAAAGGTCTTGCCGTCAATCTTAAATCTTGCTTTATTATTGAAAAAGAAAGAATATGATATCTTGTTTTTATCATACAATTTTAAACCCTTTGGCATAACGGGATGAGAAAGTGCAGTTTCAAAATTACGATTTTTTCCTGATCTCGGTTTTCGATAATTTTGATTAACTTTTCTATCGGTAGTTGAATTTTTTTCTTTATCAATTTTAACTGTATCGTCCTTCGCTTCCTGCCCGAAGCATAATGAAAAGGTCAAAATGATCAATACTGCTGATATTTTACTTAGGATTTTCATTAAATGCCTCATGAATTTTTCATGTACGATTTGAGGTCACGGTAATAATTTTCATTGAGTGTTTCCGAACTCATATTCGGTTCTTTCGCCGTTATCGAGTTCAGCTAATCCGAGAAGTATTTCCTTTATCAGCTCGTAAGTCAGTTCAGGATTCTCTTCGGCACATTTACTGATCTTTGCTTCAATCGAAAGTTCATCCGATATTTTTATTGCTTTAGGCATTACTCCTCCTCCTAAATTTAAGCCCCTCCGAAAGGGGCTTAAGTGTTTTATAAAATTGCAGATATTCAATTTTCATTTATTTAAACTTTTCCTGACCGAACTTAAAGACACCGAATCCGATTTGCCGGATTTATAATCACCGTATCTGGCTTCAGATTCTGCAACCCATGCATTTTCTATTACAGGATCTATCTCATCCAAGCTTTTAAGTATCAGCTCGACCAGCTTTACTTTCTCAACGGGATTCAGTTTTAAAGTCTCTTGTTTCAATTCTTCAGTAATCATAAATAACCCCTTTATTTCCTGCAAGTAATATACGAAATTATTTAATCTGTAACAAAAATAAAAAAGGTTTTCTAAATAACTAAAATAAATTAAGCCACTGAACTTCAGGGGCTTAGTGTATATATGAGATCTGAGTTTACTACTTTTTCACTCTGATCCTGGCATCAACGGCGACCAGATCTTTCTCGTTGCCGAGAAGCGGATTTATGTCCATCTCCATGATCTCGGGAGCTGCTTGTGTCAGGCTTGAAAGTCTCGCGATGATCTCTGCGAATTTATTCTCGTCTATTCCTTTCTGACCCCTGACTCCCTGAATGATCTTATAACTTTTTAAAGATCTGATCATTTCAAGCGCTTTGTCCTGTCCGAACGGTGCAAGATTTGAGGCTGTGTCTTTGAATACCTCAATGAATATTCCGCCGAGACCGCATAATATCGAATGCCCGAACTTACCTTCGTGATTTATACCGGCGAAGAATTCTTTTCCCGATATCATCGGCTGGATCATGACACCTTTTGAATCTTTGATCTTCATCATTTTATCAAAAATCTTTTCGATCTCTTTTTCTGTTTTTATGTTGAGCGCGATACCTCCGACATCCGATTTATGCACCGGCCCGACTACCTTCATTACAAGCGGAAATCCGAATTCTTTAGCTTTTGTAACTATCTTCGCTTTTTTATCGCTTACAAACTCCGGTACTCTAGCTATTCCTGCCGCATCGAGTATTTCGGCTGTCTGTTCAGGTTTTAAATAACCGTCTTTGGCTTTAGATATTATTGCTCTGACCTTTTTTACATCAATTTTGATCTGCTCGAATTTTGTATAAGGTTTGGGAGTGTTTGCGACATTTACTATAGTTCTGCCGAGGTTAACTTCGTCTGAAAAATATATCTGTCCGAGTGATTTGAAATAATCGATTTCCTTTCCGGCAGAAACGATCGAGGGGAGCAGCGGATAGATCGGCTTTTTTGTTTTCTCCATCTTTTCGTGCAGAACTTTATATACATCATATATTTCGCCAAGACCGGGTGAGCCGAAAATTACGACCATTCCGTCAATATCTTTAAATTTGTCATTCACATAATCAATTATAATCCCAAGCTGCTCGCCCGTTCCTGTCGCGAGAAAATCTATCGGATTGGCAACTGATGAGCCCGGAAATAATATATCGAGAAGCTCTTTGGCAAATTTTCCTTCGATCTTTGGTACAGCAAGTCCGCCGTTAGACAGAGCGTCGGTCAGCATCACTCCGGGACCGCCCGCATGAGTGATCACGGCAATATTTTTCCCTTTAAGCTCCTTTTGCATGAATACGCCGGCGGTATAAACAAGCTCTTCTCTGCCGTAGCATCTTACAATCCCTGCTTTTTTGAAAAGCGAATCTATGGCTTTATCCGGAGTTGCCAGAGCGCCCGTATGGGATGATGCCGCTCTTGATCCCGCGTCTGAACTGCCTGATTTTATCGCTGCGATCCTGCAGCCTTTATTAATTAATGAAGACG
>MFRH01000018.1 GCA_001783275.1 Candidatus Margulisbacteria bacterium GWF2_35_9 | reverse complement strand
AGAGAGAACATCCCTCTCTCTCCGCCAGACTAAACTTAAAAAGTTTTGTCTGGCAGATCAAGCAAGAAACTCATTTGCTTGAAGTTTTTGATAGCGCTATAATGATTGCTTAACATGAAAATCCAATACTTATCATTAAAATTCTGCGAATACTTTCAATATCCATTGTTACATAATTTATATGCTGGAGAAAAATAGGTGGAAACTATAAAAACAGATGTATTAATATTTGGATCGGGTGTAGCAGGTCTTATAACCGCATTATCGATATCAAATGACAAAAATGTAATCCTAGTTTCAAAAGCAAGGTTACGAGGAAGCAATACCTACTATGCTCAGGGTGGGGTTGCGGTTGCTCTTAGTGATCTTGATAATGTTGAAAAACATAAAAAAGACACATTGGAAACAGGTATTCATTTATCGGATGAAGAAATCGTGAGCATTTTAGTTACCGAGGGGCGAGATCGTATTAAAGATTTAATCGGATATGGTGTTAATTTTGACAAAAACAGCAGTGCTCAGTATGAGTTTAGACAGGAGGCTGCTCACTCGGAAAGACGAATTCTCCATGTCGCGGATAAAACAGGTAACAGTATTGAGAATGTGCTAATTAAAGAGTTAAAGAAAAGAAAAAATATTGTAATTTTAGAAAAGCATTTTTTAGAAGAACTCATTTGTAGAGATGAATTCTGTTTTGGCGCGGTTATTTATAACTCTTTAACAAGTACTGAGACCATAGTTCATAGTAATTCAACAATCTTAGCTACTGGTGGCGCTGGGCAAGTGTATGAAAAAAACACTAACTGGATTGGAAGCACTGGTGATGGTCTTGCTGCCGCTTATAATGCTGGAGCAATTATTAGAGATATGGAATTCTACCAATTTCATCCTACGGCGATTCAACTAAAAAAGAAGAGAAGGGGAATAAAAAATTTTCTTATATCAGAAGCAGTTAGAGGAGAGGGAGCGATAATTGTAAATAGTACGGGTGAACGTTTTTTATTTCAATATGATCATAGAGGCGAATTGGCTCCTAGAGATATAGTCTCTCGAGCTATTCTAAATGAAATCGAAACGGGGGCAAATGTATATTTGGATTTAACAAAAATGGAGGGGAATGTGAAGGCTAAATTCCCTGTTATATATAGAAATTGTTTAAAAGCAGGCTTAGATATTACTGTTGATCCCATCCAGATTGTGCCAGTTGCTCATTATATGATTGGCGGAATATTGACGGATAAAGATGGCGAAACAACAATTAACCGATTATATGCTTGCGGGGAATGTGCATGTGTTGGGGTCCACGGTGCAAATAGATTAGCAAGTAACTCATTGCTTGAATGCATGGTTTTTGGCTATAGAGTTGCTCAAAGTGTAAATAAATTGAGTAAGAATAATAAGAAAAGCCCACTTATAAAGCAACAGAAACAAGAGAGAGAGCATATGTCGTTGTATACAATATTTAATACAAAAAATGAACTTCAGAGTAGGATGTATCGCTTTGTTGGTATTAAAAGAACCCTGAAAAGCATGCAAAACACCTTGTTGTGGATTCAAAAAACGACAAAGACTATTGACGGAAGTTTTAACAAGAAATATTACGCTCAATTTAAAGAACTTGATAACTTGCTCTGTGTAGGAGAACTCATTACAAGATCAGCAATTGAAAGGAAGGAAAGCCGGGGGGCACACTTTAGAATTGATTATCCAGAAATAGATAATAGCCTTGATTACATTCATACAAGTTTTGTCAAATGACGATCAGTAACAAAAAACTGGCAATAATCCATATACTGAAAAAAGAACTTAATTTAACTGAAGATCAGTATCGAAATACATTAGAACGTATAGCAGGTGTTCGTTCAGCTAAAGACCTATCTGATGATAAATTTCAGAAATTAATGCACTATTTTGTTAGAAGCCAACATTATCAAATAAATAATGAAGGTCTAACAATTAAGCAGAGGCTCTATATTGAATATGAATTTTCATTATTGAATTGGAATAAAAACCATATAGAGAATTTTATTAGAAAATATTATCATCATGAAAATATAATGCAGTTAAGCAAGAAAGAGGCTACTAAATTAATTGTGACATTAAAAAATATTTCAAGCTCCAAGAATAAAGAGAACCTTTCCTAATACGCGATTCATTATTTGATATTGATCTTGATGATAGTATAATAAAAATAGGTTGAGAGTTTTTATAAGTTTTATTGGTAACCATTCGCATGGTGCCTAATCACATTATGTTGAGGAGGAATAAATGAAAAAAATATTTTGTATTTTATCTATTATAATTGGGATGTTTCTTTCCGGTTGCAGTGTTGAGAAAAAGGTAATAATTCGCAATTCTGATCCAGATAAGCTTTTTTTAAGAGCACAAGAACTGTATAAAAAAGAAATGCCTGCTGCAAAAATGGAAGTAGATATAAATCAACGTATTTTAAAAGTTGTTGATTCTGATAATATTGACTACCCAAATTATATTGAAATGCGGTTTGATAAGAATCTGGGGAACACAGATGTTACTGTTATTGCAGATGGAGACGAGAAGAAACTTAAGAATTTAGAATATTTATTAAATGAAAATCTGAAAAAACAACAATTTCTAGGGGGGATGTCGGATTCAATCAACAACATTAAGGGGCATCAAGTTATGAATGAGAAAGATAGGCAGATGGATAAGAATAATGACGGATGGGTTGGACCTAAGGAAATAATGATGAAGAAGTTTGCCAATATGAAAGACGGCGCAAATTAGTTTTTCCTTTATAGAAGCGTTTTTTTCAGGTTTTAATGGTTTAATATTAGTTTGTTATCGTTTATGCAATTTTTCAACGAGAGAATTTAAAAAGTTAAGTTCGCATTTGATTAAGTAGAGTGAATGTTGAAAGAACACTTTTGAATGAAACTCAAGTGTTTCACCTCCCAGTTTCGTGAAACGATCCTTAAGATTGTTATATGATTCGGAAAGAAATTCTTTGCGATTACTCAGGGCTAGAATAGCTTCAGTATTTTTAATAACGGATAGAGCTGCAATACCCAAATCAAAAGACGCATCTCTTTCTCGCGTAGAAGATAAAAAGTTTATGGTTGTTTCTTTCAAAATTGATGTTCCATTATTTGTTATTTTAAAAATCTTTGGCAAAGGACCTTTTCCTGTTTTCTTAGAATCGTATTCAAAAACAAGAAAGCCTTTTTGTTGAAGTTTTTCTAATCCGACATATATAGAGGTTGTTCCAATGTCGATCCATTCTCTAAATCCACGATCTAAAATTATTTTATTTAGACGATATCCAGATATTTGTTTGTATTCAAAAATAGTCAAAAGAAGCGTAAACTCTACGTTAGATAATTTTTTCATTTTAATCTCCTCTAATAAACATATATATAATATAACATATATTTATTAAAAATGTTTAGAATATTATTATCATTAATTAGCTGTGTTTAAATTAATTATTTATCTATAACAAATATGTTTTGAAATAACTATCGGAGTTAATAATAAAATAATCATAGAAAAATGTACCGAAAAATAAGAAAAAATAATATCAAAGAAACTTACAAAATTATTTGTGATGGAATCTATGAAAAACAAGGAAATTCTTCTGAAAAAATGCTCTTATTGATAAATATAAAATTATCAGGCATGATAGATAATTAAAAAGGAGGAGTGGTTATGATAAAAAAAATGATGTTAGGAATTATGGTTTTCTTGGTAAGTGCTTTTGCTTTTGCTATAGATGCTGAATCAGTCGTTGGTACTTGGGCAAATTGGAATGATGAAAATACAACAATAGATTCGCATGTTCAAATATATAGAGATGGAAAAGAATTTAAGGGAAAGATTGTTTGGTTAAGAGAACCCCTTTTCCCTGCAGACCATGAACAAGCTGGGAAAGAAAAGGTTGATTTGAAAAACGGTGAAGAAAAACTAAGAACAAGGAAAGTATTAGGATTAGAAATGCTATACAGTTTTAAATATAATAGCAATGATCAACGGTGGGTTGACGGCAAAGTCTATAATGCAAATGATGGCAAAATTTATACTGGGAATATGTGGTTACTAGATAATGGAAACTTAAAACTTAAGGGTTCTATTGATGCTTGGGGTCTTATTGGAAAAGAAAAGACATGGACAAGGATTAATTCGGAACAAAAAGAGTAAAAATAATAGATTAAAAAGGCAACTTTTTTAGGTTGCCTTTTTTGTTTAATGAATACAGTTCTTCAATAAACCAAACCCTGATAACATAAAAAACTATTAAACAAAACAATACTTTATAATATAAAAAAAACAAAAATCTATTGAAAATTTTATTGTTGTGAGTATTGTTTATTAAAGGGAGAGGTGTAATTGCATGATTAGCATAAAGAAAAGCAAAAACGGTAATATTGGTCAAATAGTTTTAAAAGATGACCTGTCTATAGATCAAGCTAATAAATTTAAGGAAGAAATTACTCAAAAAATTAGTAGTTTTGAAAAAATTGAAATAAGCATAGAAGAATTAGAGACCGTAAGCTTAATTACCCTTCAAGTATTAAAATCAATTTGTGTAACATTTAGTCAAAATAATATTTTGTGTAATTGGGTGTCTTCTTCAGATAAGAAACTGGGAGAGATACTAAAAACTACAGGATTAGATTTAAAGGAGTTAATATAAATGGGAGAGACAATTGTTTGCAGAGGATGAAGACTTAATAGAAGTATTTAAAGAAGAATCTCATGAGTTGCTTGAAGAACTAGAAGCGGCTTTGTTGAAACTGGAAAAAAGTCCAAAAGAGCAAGAGCTTATCCAGGTTGTGTTTAGGGTAATGCACAATATTAAAGGTGCTGCACAGATGTTTGGATTTGACGAAATAGGTCTGTTTACTCATAAAATTGAAACATTTTTTGATAAAGTACGTAAAGGTGAGATTCAAATAAATGAAGTAATTATTAGTTTAACTTTAGCTGCAAGAGACCAAATACTAGGAATGCTAAAATTGCCTGGTGGGGAACAGGGTTGTGACAGTAAAGAAATGGAAAAGATATTAGCAAAATTTATAAAAATTCAAGATAGTGTGAGTAATATTGAAGATGCTCAGGTTCAAGTTATTGATGATAATCAAGAAGAAAAACAAGCTCAAATAGAAGAAGGAAATGAGCAGAATAAAATATATTGGATTCGCTTTGTTCCGGAAGAGAATATTCTAGAAGACGGAACAGACCCAGTTGAAATAATTTCGGATTTTCATAATAACCATGACTGTATTATCGTTGCACAGGCTTCGAAAATACCTAATATAATGACAATGAATATTAATAAATGTTATTTGTATTGGGATATCCTAATAAAGACATCAATTAGTTTAAGTGAGCTTAAAGATAAATTTATTTTTGTTGAGGGGAAAGCATATATAGAAATAGAAAAGCTTTATGAAGACCCTGAAGATAGATTCCTTTCAGATTTTGAGGGATTGTCAGATGTTTTAGCGCTGAGTGGCAATGAAGATTCTGAATTTATAATTGATTTACTAAAAGCAAAAATTGATAGCAATACGAGGTTCATTACTGTTGCTCCAACACCTAAAGAGGTGAACAAGGAGTTGAATCAAAAAACGGAAAGCAACAATGTTAATGTGATAGTTGAAGACAAAGAATCAGCAAAAGCAGCAAACAATGAAAGTGCGTTTATTAGAGTCCATTCATATAAACTTGATAATCAAGTGAATCTGGTCGGTGAATTAGTCACGTTAAAAGCTCGATTAAGTCAGGCTGTTGTAATAAATCCAGATAAAAGCCTCCAGAATATAATGGAAGAAATAGAGCGATTGGTTGAAGAACTTCGAGACTGTACTATGAGCATGAGAATGGTTCCAGTTGGTACCCTGTTTAATAAATTTAAACGATTGGTCAGGGATTTATCAAAGGAGCTAGATAAAGATATTGAGTTATTAATTGAAGGTGCAGATACTGAGCTTGATAAAACAATGATTGAAAAATTGAATGATCCTTTAATGCATCTGATTCGCAATAGTATTGATCATGGTATCGAAACAAAAGAAGAGAG
>MFRH01000017.1:23413-36811 GCA_001783275.1 Candidatus Margulisbacteria bacterium GWF2_35_9 | reverse complement strand
TGAAACCCAGTGTGCAGTCCCTTTTACTTTTCGGCCGTCTTTCGACCATCCACCTTTTGTTTCAGGATCGTAAGTGCAGTGAAGTTCAATAATTTCTCCTGATACTGGGTCCTTTATGACATCGTTACATTTGACATAGTAGGCATGCTTTAAACGAATCTCTGTACCGGGTGATAATCTGAAAAATTTTGCTGGTGGATTCTCTTTAAAGTCGTCCTTTTCTATATAGATTACTTTTGAGAATGGAACTTTTCGTGTGCCTGAATTTTCTTCCTCAGGATTGTTTTCTGCATCAAATTCTTCAACAAGATCATCAGGGTAGTTCGTGATAACTACTTTTAGTGGATCAATTACGGCCATCACTCTCTGTGCTTTTTTATTAAAATCTTCTCTTAAAAAATAGTTTAATAGTTCGATATCTACGGTACTGTTAAATTTTGCAACACCTATTCTTTCACAGAAATTTTTTATCGCGTCAGGTGAATAACCTCGTCGTCGCATTCCTGAAAGCGTCGGCATACGAGGGTCGCTCCAACCGCTGACATACTTTGACAATACCAACTCAAGCAATTTCCTCTTGCTAAGTACCGTATAAGTGATATTTAAGCGTGCAAATTCGATTTGGATTGGATGATGAATGTTTAACTGATCCAGAACCCAATCATATAATGGACGGTGATCTTCAAACTCCAATGTGCATACAGAATGCGTGATTCCTTCGATCGAATCACAAATTGGGTGGGTATAATCATACATCGGATAAATACACCACTTATTACCTGTCCGATGATGATCAGAATAAAGAATTCGATATAATACGGGATCTCTCATATTAAAATTGGGTGATGCCATATCTATTTTTGCTCTTAGAACGTGATCCCCTTCATTACAAGCGCCATCTTTCATTTTTTGAAAGAGATCTAAATTTTCTTCGATTGAACGATTGCGATAAGGGCTGTCTTTTCCAGGTATTGTGGGTGTGCCTCGGTGTTGTCTTATTTCTTCAGCACTTAAGCTGTCGACGTAGGCTTTGCCAGTTTCAATTAAATGAACCGCAAATTTATAAATATTTTCAAAGTAATCAGATGCATAAAATAATCGGTCATCCCAGTCGAAACCTAACCATTTTACATCTTCTTTGATTGAATCTACAAATTCCTGTTCTTCTTTACTTGGATTTGTGTCATCAAATCTTAGGTTACATAATCCATTATTACTATTTGCTAATCCGAAGTTTAGTGTAATTGATTTTGCATGACCAATATGTAAATATCCATTTGGTTCGGGTGGAAATCGGGTATGAACTTTGTTGTTATATTTTCCAGTTTTGTTATCTTCATCGATTATTTGTTGAATAAAGTTAGTTGGTTTAGGTGTTTCTTCGTCTGTCATAAATTCCTCATATTAATTGTCTTTCTTAATGTTGATAATATTAGCAGATTGTTTTATTAAAGTACAATAGGCAGCTTAGTTTATTACACACAAGCTTCAATCACTAAGCCATTTTTATCATCACTATAGTCAGAAAGAGTGAAGTCGCCATAATAATTAATTATTGAAAACAAATGGTCTTTTAATGTACTGACAAGATCTGCTTTGTAAATAGGGAGTAATAATTCTGAATTCTGAATTATTGAATGAGTTTCTTTTAGGGTCAATGTAGTATCAAATCTTATTTTGTTATTCTCTTTTCTATACTTTCGTTCAAAGGAAATTTCAGTATTATTTTTTGTTGGCAGTGATTCTATCTTATGTTTTGCTACCCAATCATAATTTACTAGCTGGATTAATAGCTTCCCATTTTTTTTAAGGAGTAGATGACATTTTGTAATAAAACTAATAAGGTCTGATTTATTATCTAAATGGGGGAGAGTGTTTCCGAAACAGACAATAATGTCGAAGGAATTCTTTATGAAATGTTTATGAATATCGTTCATATCCATTTTTTGAAAAATGATGTTCGCTTGTTTTGACTTTGAAAGATTGGTGTTTGCAATCGTGACCATCTCGTCACTATAATCGATGCCACTGACAGTTGCGCCACGTTCTGCAAGAGCAAGAGCTAAGTTGCCAGTTCCACAACCAATTTCTAATATGTTTTTTTGATTTATTGGATGTGCTTTTGATTCAATAAATTGAAGTTGATCCTCACTTAGAGGGAAAATAGTATCGTAATAACTAGATATTGATGAATAAAAACTCACCAAAAACCTTAATTAAAGCGATAGGCAAATTCAGCGCACATGCTACTTTCCTTGGTCGTAATATCCAAGCCGATTTCGAATAAAAGATTGGGTGTATCAAAGATTCCGAGCCAACCCACGTGAGCGAATCCACCAATAGAAGAGGTGTTCCCAACAGAGGCAATGGGTCCAAAGCTAAGAAAAACAGGATATCCTTTTCCTTTTTGAGTAATGATTTGATTTACTGAAGCGTAAATTAAAAAATTATTTTTGCCAGTTGTGACTTCTGCTCCATAACCCCATAACCACTGAGTATAAGATAAGGGTTGTTTATTGATACCGATAGCCATACCACCACCACGAGCTCCACCTCGGATACTGTAAGCACTAAAACTGAGACTCATTAATAGTAGACAGATTGCAATAATAGTTTTGTTCATAGCGATCTCCTTTAGATGATTAGTGAATATAGAATATCCTATTTCCCAGTCGAAAACAATATTTAAAGATTCTATATAGTCAGATTTGATAGATTCTTGTATAGTTTCTTATGGAATATATAAGGAGGTAAATGTGAAAAATAAAAGCAATTTTTTAATAAAGTTAGTAAGTACAATTATTTTATCCTCAGTTGTATTTGCTCATCCTCCTAGTAAAGTTAATTTGAGTGTGAGTTCCAACGTATTAGCAGTGATTGCTGACCATGAAGTAAAACAGCCTAAAAAGCACTTTATTTATGAAATTACAGTAAAACTGAATCGCAAGGATATTATTAGCCAAACATTGTCGGAACAAATTGGACATACTCAATCTGTCAGTTATACAATTCCCTCTTTAAAAAAGGGTGACCAGCTTACTGTTCAAGCTAGTTGTAACAAATTCGGGTCAAAAAAAGCCACATTAGTAATTAAATAAAAAGTTGCTTTTTTTGAAACTTTTTAATTGGTTGAGTTGTTTATAGTGTTAATGCAAGGAATAATATTTTTAAATGTTAAAAAATATCATTAAATACTTTACTCATCGTCATATGCTTTCAAATATGATCCTCATTGGGATCCTTTTAGGCGGGGTTTATTTTTGGAATCATACGCAAAAAGAAGAGTTACCCAATATTGCCATGGATACCTTGCGTATCAGTGCCAGTTATCCCGGTGCATCTCCTGAAGAAATTGAGTATTTTGTTACCAATCCGATTGAGGATGCGGTTAAAAACCTTGAAGGAGTAAGCGATGTATTCAGCGTTGCAAATTCTGGGGTAACAAATATTACCGTTGAGCTAGATGTCACTCCGAGGGAAAGAGCGGAAGTTATTAACAATATTAAAAGTTCTGTATTAAATGTTAAGCTACCAACGGAAGTGAGAGATGAACCGACTTTCAGAGAATTTAAAACTTCTCAGAAAGCAGTTTTAGATATATTTATTTATGATGAAAAAGCACCTTTTTTGTCTGATGCTAATCGAGAAATCATTCAAGCATATGCCGACTCGCTCGAAACACAATTATTAAATCTTAAGCAAGTTAATTCCATTTCTAAATCTGGTTATTTAGAACGAGAGATTCTTGTTAGAGTCGATCCTAAAAAAGCTCAAGCACACCAATTATCTTTCCCTGATATACTTGCCGAGATTAGAAAAAATAATATTCGAGTACCCGTTGGACAATTGTCGGATAAGGAAGAATCTAAAATCTCTATAAAAGCTGAAATGGATACCATCGATCTACTGAATGAGTTGTCGATACAGGGTGGATTTTCTAGCCCTTTGGTGAAATTAAAGGAAATTGCCGATATTTCATATTCCTATAAAGAAGCAAAGACAATCAGTAAAGTGAATGGGCGTCAGGCGATTCAACTAAATGTTGTTAAGGCGGTTGATTCTGGGATTATTGATTCAGTGGATGAGATTGTTAAGTTCGTAAAAAAATTCAATGAAATGAATCTTAAAAATACGTCGATTAAACTGATTACTCTTGACGATGAGTCCCAATCTGTCCGAGATAGGATTGCGCTCATTGTCCAAAATGGATTGATTGGATTTGTGTTGATTGTTGCACTGCTCATGATCTTTCTTGATTTTAAGTCTGGCTTTTGGGTGGCGATTGGAATTCCTTTTACTATTTGTTTTACTCTCGTTTTTGGGTCATTAGCAGGTTTTACTATAAATAATATAACGCTTGCTGCGATTATTGTTGTTATGGGGATGGTGGTAGACGATGCGATTGTTGTTGCTGAAAATGTATCCAGAATGAAAGCATCAGGAGAGGATCCGGATAGCGCATCAGTTGAGGGCACCCACAGTGTTTTTCTTCCCATAGTAGCTAGTGTAACTACAACTTGTCTTGCATTTGTTCCATTGTTATTTTTTTCTGGACGGATGTCTCGGATGATTGCTTCACTGCCGATTATCATTACTTTAATGCTGAGTGCAAGTTTGTTTGAATCGACCCTCTTATTGCCGGGACACTTGAACTTGAGATTTCCTTGGGAGAAGAAAATTAATAAGCCTAAAAAAGAAGCTCGTCATTGGTTTTATAAGGTGGAAGAAGTATATGGCCGATTAATCAAAAAATTATTAAAACGAAAATTACTCATACTACTGGCTTTTATTCTTTTGTTAGTTGGATCAGTCTATATATACAAATATAACATTAAATTTACAATGTTTCCAAATGAAGAAACAACAGAAATACTTATTAATGGAGAGGTTGGTGCAAACGCTACAAGGCTCCAGACTGCAGAAAAAGTATCAGAACTTGAAGATATTTTTCAAACTTATTTGGGGAAAGAAGTCGTCGGATTTAGAACCTCAGTTGCCAGCAGTTTCAGAGGTGGTGCTGTTCAGGAAAATAAATTTAGTATGAATATCGAGTTGTTTCCAAAGGATAAACGAACGAAGTCTGTTAAACAACTCTTAGCTGAATGGAAAACAAAGTATGATAAGTTGAGTGGCTATAAAGAGATTAGTGTTCGAAAAAGTCGATTTGGTCAATCAAGCGGCAGTCCAATCGAGATAGTCATACTGGAAAATAATAATAAAATAAGATTGGATATTGCCAATGAGGTATCTAATTATCTTAAAAACATTTCAGCTCTGAAAAATGTAGAAATTGAAAGTCCTATAAAAATCCCAGAGTATACAGTTAGCTTAAAGAAGGATTATCTAAAGAGAGTGGGGATTAATCCAGAATCCATCGGTACTGTGATGCGATCTGCGCTTGAAGGAACCACAATTTATACATTATTAAGAGATAACAAAGAAATAGATGTTCTTTTAACAACTAAACTTGAATACAATAACTCCATTGAAAAACTTCTTGGTATTCCGGTCGCTAATAATCAGAATTATCTTGTGCCACTTAGAACATTATTAACGGTAGATAAACAATATGTCGACAGTTCCATTAATCATGAGAAACAAAAGCGGACATCGAAGGTATATGCTGATTTTAAAGAAAATGGAGGGAAAACTCCTATTGAAATTGCAGATATCGTTGAGAAAGACTTGTTCCCCAATATTTTAGGAAAATATCCGACATCTATCATTTATTTTGGTGGCGAAGTAAAGGACAGCCGAGAAGCATCTGCGGATTTTCTCGTAGGAGGATTAATGGTTCTTAGTTTAATTTATTTTATATTGGCCTTATTGTTTAATTCCTTATCATATCCGCTGGTCATTATGCTTAGCATTCCGTTTGGTGTTATTGGTGTTATCTTGGCATATTATTTTCATGGATATCATCTGTTTGGTTTTTTTGCGGTTGTCGGAATTCTTGGTTTATCAGGGGTAGTTGTAAATGACTCTATTGTGATGCTTACAAAGCTTTCAAGAGAACAGGATGTTCATAAACGACTATTAACAGATACTGAAATTTCAGATATTGCAAAAACCAGACTTCGGGCAGTTATACTAACTACTGTAACGACGGTTGCCGGGTTATTCCCAACAGCTTATGGTATAGCCGGGTACGATTCTATGCTTTCCGAAATGATGTTTGCTATGGCGTGGGGGCTTATTTTCGCGACCGTAATTACACTTATTCTCATCCCAACCTTGTTTAGTGGCATTAATAGTTTAAAACGTATTTATTTGGGAGTGAAATCATGAGGGGAAAGAACTTTATAACAACTTTTTTTATATGCATATTGTTAACTAATTTTTCGGCTATGTATGCGCTGGATCAGATTTTAACGTTGCAGAACTTTTTACTCAATGCGATAAAAAATGATAAGGTGAAACAACTTGTGTTAGAAGAAAAATCATTGACGGCTAACTATGAGTTATCAAAGGAGATGGATGATTGGGTGTTTTCAATCAATGCAGGGAGTACCTTATTAATTTCAAATGGAAACGCTATGAAGCCGTCCATTGAAATAGTTGCATCGAAATTAAATTTAGACACTGGTACTCAATTGTCGGCAGCGTATAGCCGTTCATTTTCGTCAACCAGCAGCAAGGATCTGAACAAAGTATCGATGGCACTAAGTCAACCACTAATCCAGAATCATTTTGGCTATCAGAAGATACTTAAGGACAGCATGTTGAAACAGACTCGGGTGCTAAGTCGAATTCAAATTATAGAAAGTTATGAGACCTATTATGCAGAACTGATGAAACTTTATTATGATTGGTATTTAGCATATATTGAAAAAGAATCAGCTACACAGCTTTATAATGATTATGAGTTGTTGTATCAGGATATTCTTAAACGAAAAAAGAATCATATTGCAAGAGAAATTGATGTAAATAAAGTAAAGGTTCAATTATTAGAAAAACGCGAAAATCTAATGGATCAAAGGAGCAATTTTAAAACAGTTACCGAGAAAATATTAAATGAATTAAACACAAACGCCATAGATAGTACAATCCCATCTTTACCAGAATCAAATTCGATGGAAATATTTAAAGAAATGGATGTATTATTGTTAAAAAGTCGAACAGAAAGTGCCTTAAATATCGAAGCTATGATTAGTTCGATGAATGCGGAGTTAGCCCAAGATGACTTGAAAATGCCTTTGAATTTTGAAGCAAGTTATCAACTAACCAGTTATCCAGATGGGAGTAGCTCAGATCAAAGTACTCTTTATTCAGGATTGTCATTAGCGATTCCCTTTTATACTGGAAATGAAAAAGCGAGTGCGGTGTTATCACAGCAATCAAATCGACAACTCATTTTGGTTCAACAAGATACTCGTCGGGAATGGGTTAAAAATCTAAAGGAATTGCAACGTTCAATAACGGATGAAAACGCCTATCTGGAAATATATCTGAGAAAAGAGGAATATTTACAGTCTATCGCATATGATGAGAAAGAAAATTATTTGAGAGGTTTGGCTTCCCTTAACGAATTGATCCAAGCGATGAGTAATCTTGAGTTAGCAAGGAAGAAGTCTGTGTCTCATCAAGTTCTATTAGAAAAACAAAAGATTGACTGGTTAAATCTAACTGATCAGCTACTTATATCAGTTTTATAGATTTAATCAACTTTTTTTCTTGGGGATTGAATTTCGGCTTTTGCATTCATATTGATGATATGGTTGTTTAAGATTATTGAATTTGAAATAGTAACTTCTTCATTTTTGTTAGTATGTATCCGTGTGAACAGAATTGTTTTCTCAATTACTTGACCGATTGTCCCTGCAATTTGAACTTGATCACCGATTTTAAAGGGTCTCATATAGGTTAGCACTATCCCTGAAAATATATTAGATATTGAACTTGTTGCTCCTAATGAAAATAAAATACCGATAAATACTGCAATTCCAATAAAAGCAGGAGAACTTGATCCCGGAAGATAAGGAAATATAATAACGAGCATGAACGCCAAAATGATAAATCGTAATACTTTGTAGGTTGGTTCCGCCCATTCGGGATAAAAATTAGGTAAGGATAGGTTCTGTTTTTCAACTTCGAGGAAAAAGAATTTGACTACTTTCAATACGATGTATGTAACATAACTAATAATTAAGATGAGAAATAGATTCGGGAGGTAATTCAGTATGGAAGAAAATATATTGATGATTGGATTCCGGACATTTAAAAACATCCATTTAGACCAGCTTTTTGTTGAATGAAAAAAACTAAAAATAATCGTGAGATAAAAATAACCGATAATTAATGTAATAAGGTCCTTAATGAATTTAATAATTCCTTTTAAAATATTGTTTACAGGTATTCTTTCTAACAGTAAATGCAAAAATCGGAATGGAATATTTTTAAGTAAAACAGTGATTTCGGATACATGTTCTACTAAAACTAAAAATGCTTTAGTGTACCAATTATAAAACGAAAATACCAAGTAGGAGATAATCCCGACAGAAAGTATATTCAGCATTAGTAGTCTGGCAGTTTGGAATAACCCCCCAAATAAGAGGGCAGTACTGTAGGAGAGAAGCTTATAGAATAGCGAAAAATAAATAAGTATGGATACTCCTTTGATTAGAGACGTTATTGCAAGGAACGTATTATTATCATTCAATGGGTTTTGTTTGAACCCAGGTAGATGTTTTTGAATAAGACGAATAATTAAAGAATATAACCATTTAGCCATTTTCCATAAAATGAGGAGTGCGTATACTGAAAAAATGAGCAGGAGAAATCCTTTAATGTGTTGAGATAAGTGAACTTTTGTAAAAAGTGGAATTAATGATGTTGCATAAGAAAGATAGATATATAAGAAGTAGCAATTAAAAAATACAATAAAACTTTGAGTAAAAGAATACAAAAAAGTTAAAACCTTTTCATTTTGAAGATGACTTGGTAGAAAACTCAGATCTTTTGGAGACAACTTTTTTAGTTGTAAAAAGCCAAATAGTTTTACATTGGCTTTGATATACAAATAAAAAAGGATCGTAATTACATAAAAATAAATAAGCCATGTTAATGTTTTATTGGGTACATCCCAAGGCAACAAAATGTATATGGAATAGATCGCAAGAAACGCAATGATGAAACTAATGATGGTTTCGAAAAATGTCATTATCCATTGGAAAAATTGGTCACGTTGTTTTTTGTTAAATTGCAATGAACCGATTTTAAAATCCTCTTTATCATTGGCAATGACATTATCAATTAATTTTCTAAAAACAGAGTTGTTAATTCTTAGCAAGATATATGATAACAAGACAATACCCAATGATGCCATTCCAAAGAGATTTACTTTAAATTGGAAAGAATTTTGAAGGTTTGTCTGGTAGTAGTTGATAAGTGAATTCATCGAGTTGCTAATAAATGTCCTTAAAGAAGAAAATTCTGTGATGAGTTTTTTAAGAATACTTTGTGTAAAACTTAGCTTATCCATCTTAGTGGTATCGATTCTATTCCTATTCTACGAAACTATCAAGTATCATTATTTATGTGAGGGACAGGTAAATAAATCGAATGTTATACTTAACTGATGTTGCTTCATATATTATATGTTTTTATTGTCGGTAGCATCGCAGGATTTATTAATGTAAATGCGGGTGGGGGGTCTTTTTTAACCATTCCATTGCTTATTTTTATTGGACTTCCTCCAGGTATTGCAAATGGTACAAATCGGATCGGTGTATTTCTAATGTCGATAACGTCTATCATTACGTTTCGGCAAAAGGGTATTTCATATTTCCGCTTTAGTAGTTTTCTGGCAATACCTGCAATAATTGGCTCCTATTTGGGAGCAAGGGTGTCATTGCAGCTTTCTCCAACTTTATTTAAGCAGATTTTAGCGACACTCATGATTGTAATGCTTTTATTTATTTTGAAAAAACCAAAGCAGACGGAAACAGAACCCAAATTTAATATCTGGCAAAACATAGTTAGTTTTGTTGGGTTCTTTTTTATTGGGATTTATGGTGGATTTATTCAGGCCGGAGTCGGCTATTTTATGATAATTCTTCTAAGAGGAGTCCATGGACTGTCCCTTAAACAAATAAGCACTATACGTGTCACAGTTGTTTTTTTTATGATGATTATTCCAATTATGTTATTTGCCAGTAAAGGGCAAATTAATTGGAGTTATGGAGCAGCAATTGCATTGAGTACCTCTTTTGGAGGTTGGCTTGGCACTAAATGGAACGTGAAATATGGTGATCGAGGAATAAAATGGATACTTGCTTTCAGTTTGGTGATTTTAGCTGTACGTTTATTTATAACATAGATGTATCCAATATTGCTCGACATAGGAATAACAGCCTTGGTGTGCACCCCAAGGCCGTTATTCTACTTGCAACAACCGCAAAAATCTTTGCAACTTTCAATCATGTTTTGAAATGATTTGATTTTAGCTGAATCTTTGGGTTCTAGTTTTATCACAATGCCTGTGTCTGTTTTTTCAGTGGTGCAGTTTACTTTTTCTTTTATGTCACCACAGCAGTTGTTTTTATTCCACATATTTCTCACCTCCTTTCTTTTTATTAGTTCAATTGTATCAAAACTATCGAACAATATGTTTAAATTTTTTTATATAAAGTTCCTTATTAAAACTACTGCTTCTTTGTTAACCGAGCAAATTTGAGATTGTCCCTTGCGGATACATATAATTAACCCAGCATCTTGAAGTTCTTTTAAATGGTGAGATACAGTGGATCGCGATATGTCTAGGCATTCGCAGGCCATAGTAAAGGCTTTATCGATCCCTTTGCAACAGCCTTGGTCTATGATATTTTTATCGCATTGTTGCTCTTTATTATAGATAAGCATAAACAATTTTAACCGTTGCTCATTAGATAATGCTTTAAAAATCCTAGATAAGTTTAATTGTTCCATAACTATCGAACATTATACCATAAAATTAACCTTTTACAAGATATTAAAAAAAGATATTAAAAAAAGAATAATGAAGACTATGTTTTACATGTAAATGAGATTAATATTGTCATAAATTTCATAAATTGATTAAATAACACATTATGAAATATCTTCATATTGTGACTTTTTTTGCTGTTTTGATTTCATTTATTTTTAGCAGAAAGAAAACATTCCAATCATTAATTCTTGCAATAAAAAAAATGGCAGTTATCTTCCCCACTTTTTTAGGAATGCTTATTTCAATCTCCTTGATACTAAATCTTGTTCCAGATTCAATAATTATAAAATACTTGGGAACTGATAATTTATTGATGGGTAATGTTTATGCTGTACTACTGGGTTCTATTACTTTATTGCCGGGATTTATCGCATTCCCTTAAGATGGTATATTGCTTGGAAAGGTTGTTCCCTATATGGTTCTCTCTGCCTTTACTTCATCATTAATGATGGTTGGTGTTCTAACGTTTCCAGTAGAAAGAAAGTACTTTGGAACTAGAATAGCCCTTATTCGAAATATTATTGGTTTGGGTATTTCAATTTGTGTCGCTCTTGTAACGGGTATTTTTTATGGAGAGCTATTGTGAAAGCTAAATCAATTATACAGTCAATTTTTTTTTAGGCGATTTGGCTTTATCAAAAGTATATTCTATAAAAGCAGGAATGGAAGTCGGTCATAACTTCTTTCTTTTTTCAAAAACGATGTTATCAATTGTTCCCTTTGTGTTTATTCTTATCGGATTATTTGAGGTTTGAGTGGATAGAGAAATAATTGAAAAAAATCTTGGAAGTAACTCCGGTGTTGGCGGTTATCTCTGGGCTATTATATTATCTAAGACAACAGTTGGCGGAGTATTTATGGCCTTCCTAATTGCTCATGTTCTATACAAAAAAGGGGCAAGTTTATCCGTTGTTTTTACTTATGTTGGAGCAAGTGCTGTTTGTCGAATTCCAATGACAGTGTTTGAGGCTTCTTTGTTTGGAATTAAGTTTACAATAATACGATTAGTGGTATCCTTGCCTTTAGTTATTCTCAGTTCAATAATATTAGGAATGATTTTAAATCGTATCGATTACAGACTCTCTGAGGTCTAGTCTCTGTTTTTTTATATGGACTATTCGGTCGGATATTGTTCTCTTGTTTAATCAACTTTAAATAAGTTGAATTCGAGTGCCTTTGAATTGATTAATTTTTTCAATATAACATTTAATGTGATTAAAACAGGTATTATTAATAGGAAAAGTTTTTGTAAAGTATAGGTCTGCAAATAAGTGGATAAAATTGTTTAGTTCTAATGTATATTTGCTCCTGGCAGAGGAGTGAGGTGCTTTACCAATTAATTTTATTAGTTCAAGCAGATGACTATAATGTTGTTTGTATATAATGATGCCTTCACCACGAACTTGATGTTTGATCCGATTAATTTCCTGCTGCCAAGCTGGAGATCCAAGAACTTCCTTAAGAAGTCCGCCAACATCGTTTTGATAACGCGCGTTTAGTAGTTCTTTTTCGTTTGTTGAGTATGCTCGGTCCGCAAGTTTTATAACCAGATAGGTTTTGTAATTTTCTGCCCAACTTACAATTTGTTGTTTGTGTTTTGCGGGTATTATGCGAATACCAGTCCATTGAGGTTGCCCACTGCTGGAGCTGCTTGTCGTATTTATTTGATTATATTTTTCATATAATTTTGCAAGGTCCATGTAAAGGTGATCCATATGCTCAAGAAGTAACTCATGAGTGGTTATATAATCCCTAAGATTTATTATTTCCGACTCTTTGTCATTGATAGCATATTGATTGTTTTTTAGTGAATCAAGTTTATTCACGAACTCAACATCGGAATTATAAAGAACCTGTTGTCCAGTTCTTGTATCTTTTTTTGTTGGCTCGAAATGGTCGAGCTGTATATGTGGTATATAGTTTAGTATGCCTTGCACGTTTAAGCTCCAATTAATTTCACTAACTTCAATCACTACTATATCGAAATAAATGTGAGAAAATTTCACTATTTATAATTAAATAGAAAATATTGTTATAAGAATGGGGATTAATCTGGTTTTGTAATATGTTTTCTTTTCGCTAAAAGATCGCCATACTTTTCTTGTAAACAATCATCACATAGACCATGGGACCATTTAGCATCTGAAAAGTTTCGCAAAAAATCATCGAGGGGGATCCATTTATCATTTACTTTAACATTCTTACAATAGGAACACATATAAATGAATCCTTCCATGTACTTAATATGTTTAAGAAAACGATATGTAAGAGAGAGAGCAATGGCTCCAATAATGATAACTACAATTGTTTCTAATATGCTTTCTGCTATATTTACAGGAGTGGCTATTGTACCGAATAAAACATGAGGAAGGTCAAGAATTTCATCAACCCAAAAGAGAGTAATGATCGAGATTAAGATGATTACTTCATAG
>MFRH01000017.1:0-23314 GCA_001783275.1 Candidatus Margulisbacteria bacterium GWF2_35_9 | reverse complement strand
CTGTTTTTAAGTTCTTGCAAGCGTTCTTTCTTCTTTTCAATGAACTCTTTTTTATCTTCGACCGCATCTGAAGCACTTTGCTGATTGTTATTTATTTGATATACAACTGCCGGTACTCTAGTTGGAATGTATGGTCTGTTTCGACGAATCAGCACATTATTTCGTCTATTTAGGCCATAAGGAGAATATATATAGTTTCGTTGTAAGTACATAATGTGTTGCTCAACGGGTTCTTCGTCTGGTTGTATTGCGATCCATTTTTTATTTAATGAGTCGCGTTCTGCTTTTTTTGTATCAATTTGTCGTATAAGTGCAGTTAGTTGACTTTCTTTAAATTTTATTGCTTGATACGCGTTTGTAAAATCATCACTAGCATTATAATTTGATTGTAAATAAAATTCGTCTATTTCTTTCTGCCATTGATCCCTCTGAGTTTCAAGATCAATGATGTCTAATTTGCATTGTTGAATTTGAACAAGGAGGTCTTCTTCTACATTTGTGTATTTGTATTTATTTTGATTGGTTTCATTATTATTGATTGGCAAATAAAATCCCATTCCGATCGATATTTCAGATGTGTCAAAATTTTGTGCATTATTGAAGAATAATTTTGGTATAAAATGTCGCTTATATTCAGCAGTCAGAAATAAATCGTTTGAAAGATTTACTCTAACACCGCCGAGTGCATGAAACCCAAAACGAATTCCAGTTTCTAAGTCTCCATATATATCATCTTGGAAATCATAAAAATATCCACCAACACCACCACCAAAGTATGGTTGAATGATTGGGCCACTTGCTACATGATATATAAGAGAAGCGGTTAACGGGAATAGACTCACTCTGAAATTGCTTCCTAGATCGGCAGGATTAATACTGGATGACCCATAATGGCCGAGGCTAGCTCGTATTTCAAACCCACTAGTATCTTTTAGCCCTAAGTATCCTTGCCAATAAAAATCTTTTCCGAAAGTGGTTTTAACAACGGAATCGTTGTCAGGATACATTCCGCCCATTGCTCCCCCATAATTAATTTGGCTGGTTGCAAGTGAAAATTGAGTTAATAGTGCTATAAAACTTATCAGTATAGGTGTGTTTAGTTTTTTCATCATGACTAGTAAACAATTCATAGTTGTAAAAAGTTCCAAAAATATTTTACCATTTTCCAAATCCAATTCCGGTTCTTCCGCTAGTTATTAATATTGTATTATTTGGTAATTCCATAAACATCTCCTTGAAGATAACTAATTATAGCATCATATGGCGGATTCTGTTGTTTTTTTTAAGAATTGAAATAGGGGTATTCCTATTGAATTATAAGATTGGTGTTTGTTGTAAGTTCAAAAAAAATCACAAACAAACTATAATATTATAGTGAAGATGAATATAAAAATAATAAATTGGAAGCTTTATTTTATCCTTTTGGTGGCAAGTGTTTTATCTGCTGTTGTTGTATTACCATATGCTCTCTCCATTCAGAGTGAAATATTAAAAACAACTCAAATTCCAATCGGGCTAATTGTTCTAATCTCGATCATTCAAAGTACTATTATGTTTTCGATTCTTGTATTATTTGGATTAATAATGGCAAAAAAAATAGGTTTAGGTTTGCCGATAATTGAACGATTAATTAATAAAGAATCCTTGCCAGAGAATACTAAATCAATTATTAAAAGGTCAGTTTTGTTAGGTATCTTAGCAGGTACGTTAATAATATTACTTGATTTTCTATTTGGAAATATTAAAACTGAGATGATGTCTAACGTATCGATTCCAGTCTGGCAAGGATTTTTAGCCTCTTTTTATGGTGGTATTGGCGAAGAGATTCTACTTAGACTATTCTTTATGTCTTTGATCGTATTTATCATAAGTAAATTAATAAAACCCACTAAAACGATTACTGATAATAATTATATTATGTGGATTTCAATTATTATTACATCCGTAATATTCGGACTGGGACATTTGCCAGCTACCGCTGCAATAATAGCCATCACCCCAATCGTAATTTTACGGGCAGTGTTATTAAATGGGGTGGGTGGAATGATCTTTGGTTGGCTCTATTGGAAAAGAGGGCTAGAGGCAGCGATTATTGCTCATTTTTCTGCCGATATCATTCTGCATGTTATAACCCCATTTTTTTAAATTAAATCTATATATTTATGGTGTGGGTTGACTTGTTTTACCATACCGGTATTCTAAAAGTAAGATCTATTTTTAAAATCTAAAGGAGTGGGGACATACTATTGATTGAAGTAGCCGAAAAATTTAAACAACGTTTAGGAATTTTTCTCTGTATTATATACGCACTTCTATATTCCGGTTTTGTGGCAATTTCTGTTTATGATGTTACTCTAATGGATAAAGTGATCTTATTTAATCTGAATTTAGCTGTTTTCTATGGATTTGGCTTGATTCTTTTTGCTCTGATTCTAGCGATGATATATAGTTGGGCGTGTGCTTTTAAGGAACGAAGTGTTTCTTCCAAAGGACATAAATAAACATGATTGCGATTACTCTTTTTGTCGGATTTGTTTCCTTTCTTTTTTGGTTGTCCTGGTTTCTTGGTAAAAAGAGCAATTCCGCAGATGGTTTTTTTGTCGCAGGAGGTCAAATCAACTGGTTTGTTAATGGAATCGCGTTAACAGGTGGATACCTATCGGCTGCATCGTTTCTAGGGATTTGTGGGATGATCGCATTCAAGGGTTTTGACGGATATTTGTATTCAATCGGATTTCTTTCGGGATGGGTTGTTGCATTATTTGTTGTTGCTGAACCCCTAAGACGATTAGGAAAATATACAATGGCAGATGCCTTGGAATCTCGTTTCAAATCCAGAGCGATTCATCTTGCTGCTGGAATTAGTACACTCATAATATGCATGTGTTATCTGGTACCACAAATGGTTGGAGCCGGGGTTTTAATTGAGCCTCTTTTAGGGATATCACATCAATGGGGCGTGATTTTGGTCGGATCAGTTGTCATTGTTATTGTTGCCAGCGCGGGCATGTCTTCCACTACCTATGTTCAATTTATAAAAGCAGGTATGTTGATCACTTTTTCTGGGATATTAGTTGTTGCTGTTTTGTTAAGAGGTTTGACTCTAACTCCAAGCCATTATGCCTTTCGTTCGTTTTCGATTGAAACATCCAAGTCCTGGGACGTAAACCTTAAAGGAACACCGTTTACATATATCGATACAATTAATACACTCAAAACAAATGAAGATCAGTCAGTTCAGGACTGGATTCTCTTGAAGGAATTGGTTCCCATTAATAAAAATAAGACAAGCAATTTGTATGAAATATTCAGACATGGTCAACGCGTTTTTGAATTTGATTCACTCAATGATCAAAAAGCAAAACGCATTAATGTGATCAATCAAGAAGGGAAATTTTATATGCCAATTGACGTCTGGTGGCAAATAGAAAGTCAACCGGATGGCAAGGCTACCCTTCATGAAGTGCAATACATTTCGGAATTAATAAATGGTGATTCTTTTATTAATGGACTTCCAAGTAGTAGAGAGAATGTATTGTTACCCATGGGTAGAATATCTAAATTTGGATCTAGAAATGAGATAAATGGAAAGACCGGCCCGATTGGTCCCTTAAAATTTCTATCTATTTTTTCAGACCCTGAGACGGAATTGGAAGTGCCTAGAAAAGTGTCATTTAAGTATGGAAATAAAGATGTCGTGTTGCATTATCATGAACCCGTTCCCGGTAATGAGTTTATGAGACCCGGTGGCCATTTTAAAATCCATAGTAATAGTCCTTGGGGTAGAATCGATTTCATATCGCTTATGATTGCGTTATTTTTTGGAACAGCTGCTCTTCCCCATGTTTTAATCCGCTATTATACAGTTAAGGATTCAAATGCTGCTCGTAAATCAACGATTGTCGCAATATCTGCAATAGGAATATTCTATATTATGACTCTTTTTCTCGGATTGGGAGCCATTTCAAACGGAGTCCTAAATCCATTAACTGAAAATATGTCAGCTCCTCTGCTGGCCTATAGTTTCGGGGAGATAATATTTGCTATTATCAGTGCTCTGGCTTTTGCAACCGTATTAGGAACCGTTTCTGGTCTTATTGTTGCGGCTTCTGGCGCAGTAGCTAATGATTTAATGGATAAATACTTTAATATTAAGATGAACGGTAAACAAAAGGTTCGAGCAGCAAAAATTACGGCGGTTTTAATCGGGATTATTGCAGTGTTTTTAGGTATTATTTTCCAAGGAGTTAATGTAGGATTTCTTGTTGGTCTTGCTTTTGCAGTTGCCGCGTCCGCTAATTTCCCTTCGATTATTATGGTGCTTTTCTGGAAAAGAACGACCGCCGCAGGGATTGTTTCTTCCATATTCGTTGGAGCAATTATTTCTTTAGGAATTATTATAATGGGGCCGGACATGTTCGTAATATACGGACTGAATAGAGCCGATGCTTGGTTACCATTTGGTCAACCAGCTATTGTTGCGATGCCAATTAGTTTTCTGACACTAATTTTTGTTTCGTTGTTGACTAAACCAAATCAAGAAAACTTTTAATCTTATTCAATATCAAGTGTGAAATAAAAGGTTAAACCTTTGTCTGGGTTTTTTTCTGCCCATATTTTGTTGCCGTGAGCGTTTATAATTTTCAAACAATGGGGCAAGCCAAATCCGTGACTGGTGTCATGAACTCCTTGAACCTCCGAGATGCCTGAAGTACCATAAAAAATGTCCAGTAGTTTGTCAGCTGGCAGGCCAACTCCAGTGTCTTTAATTCCAATTTGTAACTTATTATCTTTTTGCTGTACAGTAATTTCTATTTCATCGTCTTTTTTTGTATATTTGATGGCATTAGATAGCAAATTGGTAAGAACACTGGTTATCCATTTTTTATCAGCGAGAACTTTGGGTAGATCAATATTGCTTGGTAAAATCAATTTTTTTCTACCATCATCGATTTGACTACGAATGGAATTCTCGCAGTCTTTAATAATATCAAAAATATTTTCTGCTTGTATTTTATATTCAACCTTATCGGATTTAAGTTTGGAGAAATCGAGTAACCAATTGATTTTATCAAGAATCATCTTATGAACTTTTTTTGAAATATTAAGTCTTCTTTGTACAGTTGTTTTTATTTTATCAAAGTCTTCATCACTTAAGTCCTTTGTGATTTCCAAAAACCTTTTTTCTACGGAACTTATACTGCTTTCAGCCGCAGTTACAGGTTGTTTTAGATCGTGAATAATTACGTCTACTAGGTTAGATAAGGTAGCGTAGGCAGCATTAATAGCCATTATCTGTTTATTAGCGAGCTTTACATTTTCAATAAAACTTTTTACAAAATCAAATGTATCTAGGGGATTCACTACTGATGGTCCAATTAGCATAAGGATTAATTCCTTGCCATCATGTTCATGAATTTTAAGGAAAAAGCTGGACTGGCATTCCCAGGGTTCGAATCCTTTTTCTTCAGAGATGTCATGGTTAAATTGATCAGTGAAGAAAATATGTGTTTCTCTATTGGGTGCATATGTACCGACTGGATTCCCGTCACTATCTTGAAAAAGGTATTCTGGTAATTCGGGATTGAATTCTTTTAGGCCATCAATAAGCATTTCAAAATGGTGTTTGTCTTGTCGACTGGGTCTGGGAATTTTGTACTGTTCGGCAGGTTTTAATCGACGTTGCTCAATCAGTTGCCAGTTTTTTGTTTTACTGTCTCTTAGGTATATGGCACCTTTAAATGCTTGTTTATTTGATCCAATCATATTTTTGTCATCCACAAAATGGAAAAGGTCGGTTAAAGAAATAATCAGATCCAAATAATTGGTAGCCAATTTATTTTCATCGAAAAGATTATCCAAATTTCTATTGTGAAGTTCGCTAGTGAGTTTTTGGAAAGTGCTTTGAAGATTAATTATCTGTTCATTTAATAATCTTGAAACCGAAGAGTTAATTGTGGATAAAAGTAGATTCACAGAAAACTCATTCAGATTATGAGGGAAATATAGTTCCATGGAATGTTCAGAACCGATTTTAACGACATGCAATTTCTGGGGAAGAAGTTGTCGTGTTTCTATCAGACTAGCAGTTGATATCCCAAATTCGCAAATAGTGTTGTACAACTCATTAATATTTTTTGCTGCTAGTATAGATAGAACAGTTTTTGCTGTTGCAGGGTCTAGAGAAAAATTTGTATTTGCGGCAATTATTTTTTTTAACATGGTCGGTAATGAATATATCGGATAAAGTTCAGTAATATTTCAATAATGATTTTAAAATAATTGAAATTTTAACTAAAGTGGGATAAATCCAGTTTTCATACGAAATATTATGTGGAATTGTTACTGATAATTGTCGCTATGGATAATCTTTTCAGAAAAATATAAATATGGAGATTCGAAATGTTTAAAAAATTGGTAAGTGTTAACGATTCTAGTTCTAGTCAAAGAATAGAAATTATAAATAGTGGGATATTTAGTGTAGGGGTAGATGAAGGAGGAACTTCTGTAAGTGGAGGCCTCTTCGATGATAAGGGCGCTCTTGTTAAGGGAAGTGAATTTAAATTTAAAACAACAACAATAAATAATATGGGGAGCAATGTTTCAGAAAATGACTTGCCATATATATCTGCTAAGAAAATTGCAGAGCAAACGGACCGATTCAAAGATCTTGGTGCTCAAATTACAAATTTAGGGATTTCTTTTGCAGGTCCAGTTAATAAACAGGGAATTGTCATAAAAGGACCTAATATTTTTGGACCTAATTTAGAGAATATTCCTTTTGCAAAAATAGTAGCAGATGCAACCAAGATAAATACTGGAGTTGCAAATGATATGGTTGCTGCTGGGTTCGGTCAAATGAAGTGGGGTGCTGCCAAAGGATTGCCTAATTTTTTAATAATTACCGTGAGTTCAGGGATTGGAGCTAATGCATTTCTAGATTTAGAGCCAGTAATTGGCTCGAATGGAATGGCTGGAGAAATCGGACATTTACCAGTTTTTCGTCCTGAAGAAAGTGAAAGAGCTCGCCACTATTTTTGTGGTTGTGGTAAATGGGGACATTTGGAAGCGATTTCATCAGGAAACAGTGCAGCTGTAATCACTCTTAACAAAGCAATAAACTATTTCCTTCGCAATGACTCAAGAATAAAAAGTTCGAGTGTTCTTAGTAACCTCAACCCAGATGTTTTTAAGTATGCTCAGTTAATTGCTAACGATGACGAATCTTCACCCGAAATTAGAGAAAACATTAATCGTGTTGTTGGAGAAGGGTCAAAATTAGGTGATTGGTTTACGCAAGAAATATATGATACGGTTATTCCTCCTGTTGCGCAGGCATTAGTTTCAGCCGATATTTTTAATGATATGGATAAAGTTGTATTAGTTGGTAGTTATGGGCTTAAAATGCCTGGGTATATTCAGACCTTAAATTTAGTTTTACAATCTTATTTGGCAACAAGTGGATTTGCATTTAAAGCGAATTCAGATTTTGCAAATAATTTAATAATGCAAGGTGTTGATATGAGAGCTGAACAAGCTGCCGCAACTATCCCTTGGCAAGTTTCACTTTAACACATGAAATTTATTTAAAGAGATAGTGTTTTATTATTGCCATTTTCATAGAAAAGGATTACCAAACTTTAAATAATACCCTTCATAAGGATAAATATAAAAGGTATCACCTGTACCAGTCTCACAGTTATAGTATTTCCAAAAGCTAATTTTACAAGTGAGCTTGTTGTTTTCCCCACAAGGACTGGTGGCTTCATCTTGATAGCCTCAAAGGAAACTCACTCAGGATAAACTTTTCGTTCTTGTACAGGTCATCACTATGGCTGCTGACCTTTTTCCGCATAACAATAAATAGACATTGGTTCAGTTATAATCTGAAACTAGTGGAAGATAGTCAGTTGATACCTGAATAAGAGCCTGGAGTGAGCCCCTCTTTAATCCTATAATGTAACTATCAAATACGAAAAGAGGTGATGGTAATGGGCGCAATATATAACAGATATAATTATGGCTTTGAATTTCCAAAACTTGATATAAATTTTGAGGACGATAAGCGTGTTTATCAAATATTTGATGATATGGGCATGATGGTTGAATCAATCATAATACCAATTTTTTATAATCTAACTGGTAATTTGGATGATGCCGAGATTTTTGATGGCTTATATTCATTGAATTAGAACAAAACACAAGGAGGATTTATTGTGGTTCAATATAAAACTCAAAAAACAACAAACTATACCCCGGGCTATAGTTGTCCAAAGTGTGGCTGGGAAAACTGGACAACATTGGCGTCTCGGCTAGAAAACAAGGGATAAGGAGAAATATGATGCTATACAAAGCCAAAACAATAAAGGCGTACCAGTTAAACTGTCTTGATGGTAAATTTGTGATGGCCGAAGAATTCTACTTTGATGACAAGCACAGGACTATTCGCTATTTGGTCGTCAATACTGGAAACTTTCTTACGGACAGGCATGTGCTGATTCCCCCATATGCGATCGATTCTGTGGATAAAACAGAGCAACTAATTAACCTCAATGTGACTAAGAAGAAGCTTGATTCTAGACCAAGTTGGGATAGTGATAAACCTGTATCCCGACAATTTGAGGTGGAATATCATGATTATTTCGGATGGACTGGATATTGAGGGCACCTTCCGAGCCTACCAGATTCCACTACTGGTGGATTCGGAGCATCCCGATCATTTAAAACTCCTTGAAAATTGGATGAAAAGCTATAAAGCGGAGGAACTCTTTGATAAAAAGGGACGTCTCATTCCGGAATTAGCCGAACTGGCACCCAAAGGCGAACGGCGCATGGGAGCAAACCCTCACACCAATGGTGAGCTGGTACTGCAAGACCTCGTTATGCCGGATTTTCTGAAATACGCGGTGAATGTGCCCTCACCGGGATCCGTTGATGCATCAGACGCACATATGCTCGGAGAGTTCCTACGTGACGTGATTAAACTCAATACGGATCAGCAAATTTCAGGATATTTGGTCCAGATGAAACGCTTTCCAATCGGCTGAATTGTGTTTTTGAAGTTACCAACCGATAGTGGGAAGCTCGAACAAAAGAGAACGATGAGTTTCTCGCAACCGATGGCCGGGTCATGGAGATGCTCAGCGAACATCAGTGCGAAGGTTGGCTGGAGGGATATCTTCTGACTGGAAGACATGGGCTGTTTAACTGCTATGAGGCGTTCATCCATATCATCGATTCGATGTTCAATCAGCATGCCAAATGGTTGAAAGTTACTACGAAATTACCTTGGCGGCGAAAAATTGCGTCGCTAAACTATCTGCTTGCCTCGCATGTTTGGCAGCAAGCGCATAACGGCTTTACACATCAAGACCCCAGTTTCATCGACCATGTGGTCAATAAGAAGGCCTCGATCGTTCGTGTATATTTGCCACCGGATGCCAACTGTCTGCTATCGGTTGGGGATCATTGTTTGAGGAGCCGGCATTATGTTAATGTAGTGATCGCTGGTAAATACCTTGCACCTCAATGGTTGAATATGGACGAAGCGGTCGAACATCTACCCGAGTTAAAGATCCGAGTCATAAATGTCGTTGATCTCATGAAGCTGGAATCGAACACACAGCATCCACACGGATTAAACGAGCAGGAATTCGACGTTTTATTTACGAAAGACAAACCGATCATATTCGCGTTCCACGGATATCCTGCACTGGTTCACCGGCTGACTTACCGTCGTAACAACCATAATAACATTCACGTTCATGGTTATAATGAAGAAGGAACTATTACAACCTATTTTGATATGACAGTTTTAAACGGCCTCGACAGATTCCACCTTGTACTCGATGCGATAAAATGGCTGCCGCAGTTGGGTGCAAAAGGCGCTGCGCTCGAGCAGATGTTGCAGGATAAGCTCGTTGAGCATAGAAAATATATTGATAAGAACGGCATAGATTTTCCGGAAATAAGAAATTGGAAGTGGAATATCAGCAATGAATAAGTTAAAAAAACTTTGGAACTATCTATGGTCTAGTTTCTGGTTTGTGCCGTCACTTATGTTTTTGGCACGGGAGCACAAGACTATTGTGCGGATGGAACACGGCATTGGTGATTTTGTGGTACAAAACACGCCTCTTGCCTCACTTGCAATGGAAAGCCAGCCTCCAATTGAGCTCGTATCAGCCCTTCAGGATGCTTACATCATGGACAGGCACCGCACAGTATATCAGGATCCCGCTTTCGGCGTAAGGCAGCTCGTGGACATGGCGCTCAGAGCCATCTCACCCGGGATCAACGATACCACAACAGCCGTGATGTGTATTGATTATCTAACATCAATTCTTTCTCGGTTGGCCTCCCGTGATATACCTTCAGTATACTGTTATGAGGGAAAGGATTTGCTGGTCATTGGTATGGGTCAGACCCTTGAGAGTCTTATGGCGGAATCATTCGATCAAATACGGGCCAGCGCCAAGGGCAATACCGCCATAATGATACGGATGCTTGGTGCGTTACAAATTATAGCCAGTCTTACGGCAAATCAGAGCAGGCGGCAAATAGTCAGTGGACATGTTCAATGGATTGAAGAACTAGCGGAACGTACGATCGAGTCATCGCATGACAAAGAAAAGTTTGAGAATCGTCTGGCGCGGTTGCGTAAATCACTTGGTGTTGATAATAAAAAGGAGCAAATCTAAATGAATAAACAAAATCTTATAGATACCGCGAGGTCGTTGGTTGCAGACAATAAGAGTACGTTGGCGATTGATGAAAGTAATCAAGCCTGCAACAAACGATTTCCCAATCTAGGGATTCCCAAGTACAAGAATTCCAGAAATTTAATGTATGACTAAAGCAATCAATATCAATATAATGCCGATATCTATTAAACCCATATTATTCACCTCTCTTCATTATGACTTAATTATGGTCTTTTAGTAGTTTCTATACAATTGCCAAAAGCCTGTTTTTATAGACCTTTATCTACTCCGAGCTCATCGTAGAGGTACTCTATGGCTGGGGCTAGTAGAGGATGTTAGAACCAGAATTGTTTATTTTGGAACTTTTTAATACATTGGTATAATTGGAAAAAAATAATTTCAATCATTTAATGCTTGAATCATATTTTTTAGAAGAATCTTCACCTTTTCAAACAGACCTGTTAGATCCTACACAAAAGGTTAATCATGATCTTATCGTTATATATAGGCCTATACGTATATGCGGCAATAATGTATAATAATAAAAATATTTTAGGAGAGAAATATTAATGAAACTTGCAACAAAACCTGACGGGAAACCTTATTATTTTTTTGTAATAGATGATTCTCGTTTTATGTGTAAGCACATTTCAGCAGTAATTACCGAGCTTGGCGGTGAAGTGGTTGGGTCTGCACTAAATGCAGCTGATGCACTACGTTTAATTGAACAAAACAAGGATATAATAGATTGTATCACCTGTGATATCGTGATGCCTGGAATGGATGGGATTACCATGCTTCCCGCAATAAGACGTATTAATCGAAGTATTAAATTAATAATGGTTAGTGCAGACAGTAAGCCTGTTAACAAAACTAAGGCTAGAATTCTAGGAGCCAAGCACTTTATTATTAAACCCCTTCAGAAAGAGCAGGTTTTGTCTGTTTTTAAAGAACTTTTTAATTTAACAGATTCTGATGAACACATTAAAATTACCGTAGAGGGGAAAGCCTTGAATGTGTTTGTTGTTGACAGCGTATTAAGCTCGAATAACTTAAAATATTCCCTGGAAACGTGTGGGTGTAATACGTATGATATAGTTAGTTGTGCATCAGATGCTATTCTTGCAATTGAGTCTTTAAAAGATAAATTGGACTTGCTTTTGATCGATAGCAAATTGCCGGATATAAATGCCTTTGATTTTGTTATTCAAATGAAAAAACAATTGCCTGACGTTAAAATAATAATGATGTCTGATAACAAAAATATTGAAACAATTCAAAGTTGTGAGCTTAGTGGTGTTGATAGTATTCTGGATAAACCAATTAAGACTGAAGAATTGTATAATTCTATATATAAGTTATACCAACCCCAATAAACAATTATACGTTATTCTTACCTGTTGTTTTTTTGATTTTGAACGTTTGAGGATAAAAAATCTGTGTTATCCGCCTAAACTTCTCGTCCTTGGGATGTGTTTATTAAATAATGATAGGTGGAGATAAATTGTGTTTTTATTTTATTGGCTATTACCAGCCATTCTCAAAGAAAATGGCTGGCCGTAGTACAGGATGTTGGAACCAAAATAAGAGATAGCAAAGAGCCGGTTTGGGTGATTGATTGTTTGAATAAAACTTGTTAGCAAATATTACTAAAATATTTTATAATTGTTATAAAATGATAAAGTCTTCTCTTAACAATTTATCTCAAAAACAACTAGTAGATTTAATTATACGTTTATATAAAAAAAGTCCTGAAAATAAAGAATTAATTGATTCCATATTTGACACAACTGTAATTGATTGTGCGTATAAAAAATATAAACAACAAATACTTCAGGAATTTTATCCTAAAAAAGGGCTCCCAAAAATCAGGTTTTCTGTTATGCGCTCTGCAATAAAGAAATTTAAAGATATCTCCAATAATACGCAATTAATAGCTGAATTGATGTACTTGATTGTTATTACTGGTACAAAATTTTGTAAAGAATGGGGTATGGATTACGAGGAATATTACAATAGTCTTCTTTCTATGTTTAAAACGCTATTAAAGCATTTGGAAAAATCAAACTTGATTGGTGCTTTCCAACAAGAATGTAATGAAATTGTGCGGTTATCAGAAGATACTGGGTGGGGTTATCATGATGATTTGACATCGATATATGAAGAATATTTTGAGTAATATTAAATATTTAATTGTAGGGATTAGAATTTAATTATCTAAAGACTCCACAAGTTCTGCTGCGATATCATAACTTTTCAACCGCATAATGCTCTCTTCATTTAAACCATAACTCAATAAATTGATATTCCCATACCACACAATATGCTGATCCATTATTGCACAACGTTGGTGTAACTTGTCTTGAAAAATAAGATCAATATCTGCTTTTTGAATTATGTTAAAAATGGTTTGAACTCCTTCTCTTCTTTTCTCACTGTAATTTTCCTTTGGACGAGTTATAATTGCGACCTGAACTCCTTTTTCTAATAGAGTAGAAAATATTGGCAAAAACTGAGCTACTCTATTTTTTGTTACAAGAGGACTTACAATAAGAACTCTTTTATTGGAAACATTGATATCATTAATGAAAACTGGATAAAAGGTGCTTTTATTAAAAATGATGTTTGCATCCTCTATACTCATGCTTGCCCCTTTGGATTTATATCCAAGTGAAGCATAGCCCATCAAGCGTTTCCCATACATTTTTTCAAGAACCTTTATGTGTATATCTACATAGTCATATACCTGAACTTCTTGTTTCCCTTCATATAGTCTATGTAATCGACCGACATATTGGTGAAGTGTTCCCTTCCAAGAAATGGGCATCGCTAAGAACAGCGTATCAAGCTTAGGGGCATCAAATCCTTCTCCAATATATTTTCCAGTTGCGACAATCGTTATTGCCTTGTCTATTGGAGTAAGTTCGATTTCTTTAATAATTTGCAACGTTTCCTTAGTTCCAGTACTACCAGTTAAAACTTTTACATTATCAATTTTTTTAGATAGTTTATTTGCCAGTATCTCAACATGTGAAGTACGTTCGGTTAATATTAAAGAATTTCGTCCAGATTGATTAGCTTTTATTATATCGTCAACAATTAACTGATTCCGGAGCTCATTAGTGACGATCTCTGAATATATTTCTTGAAAATTTAGTTTTTTTTCTTCGATTCCTAATGGCAAGCGAAAACGAGTAAATCTTGGAATCACGTAATGATCAAAAGGTCTCTTTTCAGCTTGTTTCTTAGCATCTACTTGATATTGAATTGAGCCGCAATAAAAAAAGATAATGGGGTGATGTCCATCTTGTCTTTTGGGAGTAGCTGTTAACCCATAAATATATTTTGCTTTTGCTTTTTTTAGTACTTGTTCAAAACTAAAAGCAGGAATATGATGACATTCATCAATTATGACCATCCCATACTCCTTGATACAATCTTTTACTTCTCCTGAGATATTTAGCGACTGCATAATTGCAACATCAATAATTCCGCTTAACCTATTTTTTCCAGCACCTAACTGACCAATAACATCTAAAGGCTTCTTTCTTCCTGTCTTAGTTTCTCTAAATGGAGCCTCTTCATCAACAACTAAAAATGTTTTTAAACGATCGATCCACTGTGTTAATAGTTGCTGGCGATGGACAATAATTAATGTATTTACTTTATGTTCTGATATTAAAGAAGCAGCGATAACTGTTTTTCCAAAGGCTGTTGTTGCAGAAAGAACACCTATATCGTTTTTTAATAGAGCTGTTGCTGCAATCTGCTGTTCAGCTCTTAGATTTCCGTTAAAAACTACTTTTATGGATCGTCCGATATTTGTTTCATCTTGCCAGTTAACAGTTGAACCTATTTCTGCTAAAAGTTTTTCCATTTCGGATTCACAGCCTCTTGGTAAACATAAATATTTGTCTAATTCATTAGAGCAGGAAATAATTCTTGGTTTATTGTAGGTTGGCATTCTCATAGCTTGTGCTTTATAGAATTCTGGATTTTTAAAAGCAGCTACTCTTTTTAGTTGATTAAGAGCTTTTTGAGATATTCCTTCTTTTTCTATATACAACATATCTGCTCGGACTACATTGATATGACTTGGGGCATCATCCATTACCAGTCGGTAGTTTAGTTTTTGTGTTTTCCATGGAGAAGCAGTACTTTCTTCATCATTTTTCCTAAGATCACCAAGCTCACTTCCCTTACATAACTGTTTAATCAATAATTCGATTTGCTCAGTCGAAAGTTTTTCAATTAAAGATAGAAAAGCCCACTGATCAGGATAAGGGTTAAATACATCGTCAATAAAAAGGCTATTTTCTTTTTGTCTCGGTTGATGTTGAAGTGGAAGAGCAATCAGATTCCCAAAACCTCCCGTTGGCAAAGTATCTTGACTGGGAAATAGCCGATCATAAGAACTAAAGGATAATTCATGGCGTTGATTCATCGTAGATGTAATAAGTGCAGTTCCTAACTTTCGTGCTACATATGCAGGAATTTTCTCTTGAAAAAAGAACCAGAGATGAGCTCCATCCCCAGAACGTGAGCGTTCTATTCCACTTGGTATATTGTACTCAAAACATGTTTTTCTTACAGCAGAAACGTCACTCTGCCACCCAGTATCATCAAAATCAATTGCTAAAAAATAGCAGGCCTCATCTTCTAGCATTGGATATAGACCAACAGTTATTTCACCAGTTAAATGTTTTTGTATTACAGGAGAATCTAAAGGTAAATAGTTTTTATTTGCACAGTTTGAACATTTTATCCTTGGTTTAAAACAGACAGATCTCTTCCATTCGTTGACACATACTGGAGAATATCCAGACTTACCCGCTTTGTTCACCCATCGTTTTGCAAAAACATCTGATCGCCCTTTAAATAGGCTTTGGAATAGATTTATCTTTTCTTCATCAGAAGAATTATTATTTACTATTGGGCTGTTGCTAATATCATCCAATGTCGAGTTAATCCCTTCATCAAGAGGAGAGTTCTTTAATTTTTTCTTTAGTTCACTATTTTCTTTTTTAAGTCGTTTGTTCTCTGATAGTAACTCCTGATACTTTTTGTATAAATCATCGTAGTTCATTTAATATTTAGTCCTCTATCAGTCCATTGTTTTCTTATATATTACTTTTTTGCTTAGACACTTTTTCTCATTTGTCTGAATTAAATCGATGGTCTCTCCCTGTTAGCATATAAGCGTACAAGATTTATCAACAAATATTTCTTAGACACTTTTCTTAGACACTTCTGATGTGATCGTAAGATATTGCTGTCTTTTGTCTCGAATATTATCAGGAATAGTTGGTGAGAGTAAACCTGATTCAATCAACGGAACAATATATGTTGTATAGTTTTTGGTGTGATTACTTATCCCTATATACTCTAGAATGTCTTTACGACTTTTTGCAGTAGCACAAAAGATCAAAATCTTATTAAGATTTTCTTTAATTTTTGATGGGAAGGAATCTAATTTGTTTTCCTGGAAATATGGATGGATATAAATTGTTGCAAGAAAATAGTTTTTTTCTGCATCGGTTTTAAATTTGGGTTTAGGAGATCCGTTTTTTTCAAGTTCATGATAAATTGTTGGAAATCCTGTCGCTCGACCTTCTGTTAATTCCAATTCTTTAAAGAAATCACCTATACGTCTGTTACGATATGATCTGGCAACAATACTTCTTTCCTGTAACATTTCTTGGCTTACTGGTGGCAAAGGGCCAGGGAAACTAAGACACTCGATCCGGTTTGGATATATGCGTATTTCGATGGGAGATTGTTCTTCATAGCTACGATGATAAAAAGCGTTAGCAAATATTTCTTCAATAGCTTGATAAGGATAATTATAAAACCGTAATGATTCAGCTTGATCTGGTATTTTTACTACACGTTCATTAATAACATTTGTTTGCATAAACTCAAGTACTGAACGCAATTGCTTATGTAATGGGCCTTTAAACTGTTTCTCTGTAAAATCTTTCCCGTCATTATCTTTAAAAATCACAATATCCGTAACTGCTCCTTTGATGTATATTTCAGGATGTTCCGAAAAGAAAAGTACTCCAATGTTTTTAGGCTTTGGCAATTCTTTAGGACCATCAACAATTTGCATTTTACGTCCCAATTCTTCAATTGATAATTTGTGGCTTTGAGAATACAAGTCACTTTTAATTTCTTGTAGATAAGCTTGAATTAGTCCTAAATGAAGACCATCGATATTTGCCTGATGGTTAATACGATCATCAAAAGGGATTTTTGCAGCTTGTTCAAAAAGTTGTTTTTCCTCAGTATGATTAGCTATAACAGAGCTTGATCCACGTCGGATATAATAACGTTTTTGCCCTTTTTCTCCTAAAGTTTGTGGGGCTTTGTATGGCCGATTATCTCCACCAGGTATCCAAAGCAAAATAATAGTCTTTTCCATAAAAACAATTGGTTCAATAATGGGAAAATAATATGGATCTAGCTGATGAGATAAATTTAGAAGTTCTTTTTGAATTTTATCAATTTGATCTGGATTTATACCAGTTGGAGGTAAAACTGGTTTCCCCGCAGTCTCTTCAACTCCCACAATAATATAACCGCCACCCCAGTTGTTAATATCATTAGAAAATGCACAAATTGTATGAATTATTGCCTCCGGATTCCATCCTTTCTTAAACTCCAGACGTTCCCATTCTATTGTATGTCCATTAATCAGTTGATTTATATTTATTGGTAAACTCATTTTTTTCACTCCGCTTTTGCTTTTTTATTTTTCCATATCACATCAAAAATAAATTCCTGATATCTTCGTTGGAAATCAAGATTGGTTGTTTATATTGATTATTATAATTGAAATAAGTTTTTAGATAAAGGAATGCTTGGTTCGAATCTCATTGGCTGGCAGTAGCACAGGATGTAGGAACGCAAATCAGGGATAGCAAAGAGCCGGTTTGGATGATGGAGATAAAGGTTTAATATCTCCCACAGCTTGTGGAAGAATTAACATGATTTATAAAAAATCGCTACAATGTGGCGAGTTTTTTGCTTACTGGCAGTAATCTTCAATTATCGGCAATAAAGCCGATTTACTGCCGATATTTAGTTAGCTATTTAAGATAAAAGAGTTAAAATAAAGACATGGTAAAACTAGGACCATTTCCATCAACAAAGGGCGCTGAAGACTGGGATACTAATATCCTTATCCTTTTTAAACATTGGTCAGTAGCTAAAAGTATTGGTGAAACAGTTGATTTAAATATTAATGCCGTTCAGGCCTTTGATACTGTTCTTGAATACAATAAACTTCTTGCTAATTCTGACAGACTTTTGATCTGGTATGCGTTATTATTTGTAGTAGTTGAAGGGTATCAAGAATTGAAATTAAATGATCAGAGAATTGATGAACTGCTTGAAAAAGATAATTGTGTCCTCTTACTAAAAAGATTCAGAAATTCTATGTTCCATTTTCAAAAGGCTGGAATTACTGAAAAAATGCTAGAATTTTTAGAAAAGAAAGATAGTAAAGATTGGATTAATGCTTTAAACGAAGCGCTCGATAAATTTTTTATAAAAAGTTTTCCTATGGATAAGCCTTTGGAAGAGTTAAAAAAATCTGGCTTTATAAAGGCAGTAGATAACGAGACGGGGACTGTGTTTTTTTATAGTTAAGCCACTTTTTTAACTAAATTGGCCAATTATTTTAATGTATATTTTGCTCCTCTTCCTTTTATGGTAGGTGCATCAGTTGGATTTTACACATGATGAATTAAATGAATTCATCATTAATACTATTGATGAAATCATTTATAACCCGAAGAAGCTTGTTATCCAGTTTAGATTAATACCATGGAATTAGGAATTCATTATCTAATGAAATATTGCTACCTTCCCCCATAATCTCGCAATACGCTACAGGTCGTTATACACAACCTGTATTTTTTGGTTATTAATTTCCAACCGCCTAGTCCCTTTTTTTCTCTAACACAGTTTTTTAAAAAAACCGCTGAAACCGTGTTAGTATCAGGATTCTAAGTGGCTGGCCCACAAGGACTCGAACCTCAAACGACTGGACCAAAACCAGTTGTGTTACCATTACACCATGGGCCAACAAAAAAGCTATAAAAAATAGCCTACTAGATTATAGGATAATCATTGATGTTTTGACAATGATAAATTTCAAAGATTATCTTCAAAAAGACAGGCTTCTAATGGAGCTCATTAATATTAAAGACTTTCCCAAAGGAGTTTTTTAACTGAATATTAGAATCGGTGGGAATGCTTGCTTTTTTTATGCAGTATTTAATGAGTAGTTCTTGCTCTGTATCATAAAATTTGAAGATATAGCGTTGTTGACCAAGTGATGAATTGTGAATGGTCACAAGCAAGATACTTATGACCATTAATAGTACTAAGGTATAAAATAAAATAAATGAATTTTTTCTGCTATTCATTTTTTAATACCACTCCCGTGTAACCAAAATTGCTTTTATATGTGATAGCAGTTTCTGTTTCCAAAATTGATTTAGCTTTAATATTTAATGTGGGTGTTTGATTCTTTAGCACTGCAGTTTCATAATCCAAAACCGTTTCAAGCTCTTTATATATACCGTAATTGTCTTTTAAATTAGAAATTGAGACATTGAATGTAGTCGTTGTTAACTTAAGAATGGTGACAAGTAAAATAGCTGAAATGGCCAGAGAAATCATCATTTCTATCATAGTCAGTCCCGATTTTTTATAATGTTTAATCACGGGAAACTCCCACTAGAGACACCTTTACTTTGCCATCCTGAACACAGCTCACTTCTATTTGATATAGTGTGTTATCAATTTTCGTTTTTGTTATGATAAAGTTTGCATTTGGCTTCTCAATTCTACTGATGTCCGTTTTTTTATTAACGGTGTCTAAGAGAACTTGTTTCGTTTCGAAAAACAGATTCAACTTCTGTTGCGTATCAGACATACTTCTTGCCTTTAAAAAATTAATCCACGGAATAATAATAATAGACATAAGGATTAATGCTAATAGGGTTTCAAGTAATACTACGCCACTTTTTCTTGAATTAGCGGATTTAATCATTAGTTTATATGCAAGACTTTTACAATATTAAAAGTGGGCAGAAGAAGTGCTAATGCAATAAATATGACAAATAGTCCAATAAAAACCATACAAACAGGTGCAATTAAAACAATAAAGCGTTGCAATTCTATTTCTAGTTCAGAGTTTAAATAATCAGTGAGCTGCAAAAGCATTTTATCCAGTTTGGCGGTTTCTTCACCCACCATTATCATTTTGATTACTATTGCAGGAAAGAATCGCGTATTCCATAAAGCGATTGATAATTTTTCTCCCTCTATAATTTTTTGGATGACACCTGTTAGTTGATGCTTAAAAAAAGCATTATTTGTAGTGGCGATGGATAATTGAAGGGATTTTACGATTGATATGCCAGAATTATGCAATGATCCCAGATTCGATAAAAAATTCATTAGAGTAATGTAGTATTTAAATGTCCCATAAATAGGTATTGAAAAGGATGTTTTGGATAGAAACATTTTAATGTCTTTCTTGAAAAGCAAATAAACAATAAGACCAGTAACGATCATTACAAGGGGTATATTCCACCAATATGAGGTAAAAAGTTCATACACTTTTAAAAGAATACGTGTGGGTGTTGGTAGCTCAATCTCATAGGATTGAAAAATTTCTAGATATTTAGGAATCACAGTACGAACAACGATTGTAACGATAATAATGCCAAAAGTGAATAGGATTGCCGGGTAGGACAGGGCAAGGATAATTTTATTTTTTAATGAAATCTTTTGTTCTAGATATTGGCATGCTTTATTTAGTGCCTGGCCTAATTCTCCATTATTTTCACCCACTTTGATAACATTTGTTATGAATAAATCGACATTCAATTTTGAATGCAAAATATTGGAAAGGGATTCTCCTTCTCTAAGTGCAGACAGGATTAATTGTAACGGTTTTTTTAGTTTGTTACTGCCGATATCTAAATAGATGAGCTCTATAGCGGGATAGAGAGATATTCCACTACTGATAAGATGGTGAAGTTGCTTAAAGAAAAAAACCAGTTCAAGACTACTGAACAACTCTAACCACCTCTTCAAGGGTAGTAACATTTTGTTTTACTTTTTTAATACCGTCATCTTTTAGGGAAATAAATGATTCTTTTTCAAGTACCTCACGAATATCTATTTCTGAGTATTTTCCTTGATTTATTAAATTTTTTAAACTATCGTTCATTGTTAGTAGCTCAAATAACCCAACTCTGCCTTTATATCCTGTGTTATGGCAGTTGTTACAGCCTTTTCCCCTTAGCAATTCAGTGGAGTTTTCCATCTTTGCCCAATTTAAAAACTCGGTTTCTGGGACATAGAGGTCGGTACAGTCTTTACATGTTTTGCGTACCAGTCGTTGAGACAGAATTCCGATTAAAACGGATGAAATTAAGTAGGGTTCAACATTCATTTCGATTAGCCTTGCAATGGTAGATGTTGCATCGTTTGTGTGTAGCGTTGAAAATACTAAATGTCCAGTTAAGGCAGCCTGAAATGCAATCTCTGCGGTTTCTTTATCTCTTATTTCTCCAATCAGAATAATATCTGGATCTTGACGAAGGATGGATCTGAGCCCTTTTGAAAAGGTTAACCCGCATTTAGGATTTGTTTCACTCTGATTGATAAGTGGAATATGATATTCAACGGGATCTTCAATGGTGACAATGTTTTTCTCGATGTTTTTTATCTGATTAAGAATGGCATATAGCGTTGTTGTTTTTCCACTGCCGGTAGGCCCCGTCACTAGAAAAATTCCATGATTTTTTTGCACCATTTGCCGAATATTTGTATACATGTCAAAATCCATTCCTAAATTTCTAAGATCAAAGATATTTCCATCTTGATCGAGTAAGCGCAGTACCAGTTTTTCTCCGTGAATCATGGGATAGCTGGATACACGTATGTCGATAGTTTTCGTATCGGTTTGAATTCTAAAACTACCATCTATGGGCAATCTTTTTTCAACAATATCCATTTTGGATAGTATTTTTATGCTAGAAGTAAGCGGAGTACATAGATTGGGTGGTAAGGACCATATCTTATGAAGAACACCGTCAAGTCGAAAACGAACATCCAATCCATTTTGCTTAGGCTCAAGATGAATATCTGATGCGTGATCATTAATAGCAGACGTTATAATAAGATATGCTAGTTTGTTAATTGGGCCAAGTTCATCTCTCAATTTGAAAACGGTTCCTTCTTCAAGTATTTCAAAACTGTCGATAGGTTGTTTATTCATACTATCGATAATGTTTTTTATAGAGGAGTCTGCTCCAAACCATTTATTTATTGTATTTTGTAAATCTGTAACAGTAACCACCACTGGTTCAACTCGAAAATTAGTAAAACTTTCAACTTCTTCAATCGACTTATAATCCATCGGATCAATCATTGCAAGTACAAGGGAGTCCATTACTTTAAATAAAGGGAATACATTATATTCACGAATGAGTTTTTCGGGTAATAAATTAATAACAGAGTTATCTGTTTTTTTATTTGCGAGATTAACAAATGGTAAATTAAGGTATTTTGCTAGGAACATGGCCATATTCGTTTCGTCGATATAGCTATTATTAACGATTACTGTAACAAATGCCTCTTTTTGAATCGCTATTTTATTATAGATTTCTTCGAGTTGCTTGGGTGTAATAAGATTTTCAGTTATTAAAGCTTCTGCTAATGTTTGAACCACGTTAGTTTATCCCCCAGAAAAGATAGATTAATTAAAAATGGCTTAAAAACTATTTATTGCGTCATCCAGGGAATCAAAAACCTGGAAATATTTTATTATTCTTGTCATCATAAGAATTTCTTGGAAATCTTCATTTAGATGACACAATCGCAAATCCCCATTTGCTTTTTGAGTTGCTTTTAATCCTTCAACTAAAGCACCCAAACCTGAACTATCAATATAGTTGCAGTCTTTAAGATCTAATACAATTTTTGCGGAGTCTTTTTTTATTATCGTGTTAAATGTTTCATTTAGTTGAATGGAGTCATCAAATTCTATATCCCCATCAATTGCCATTATGATAACACTACCTTTTTTGGTTGTTGTTACATTCTTCATAAGTCAACTCCTTAACTATTTCATTCTACTTTATACAATATATTTTATCAGAGTTACTCCATTACCACTATCATTATATTTAATTTCATCGACACAAGCATGTATTGCGGTAATGCCTCGTCCACGGTGGGTTATGTCTCCCTGATTTTCCGAATATGTTAATACTGACCGATCAAAACCGGGGCCTTCATCTATTACAGAAACTTCTATTTTTCTATTGGATATACTGCCTTTTATTAATATGTTTTTTTTAGGATCATTTTTGTTCCCATGTTCAAGCGCATTCATTAATGCTTCAGATATGGCAAGCCGAATATGGTTATAATTTCGTTTATTTATTTCCAGTGCTTCTAGTTTTTTTAGAATATCTGCTGTGGTCTTTTTGACTTCATCTAGGTGATTTTTGATTTTAAAGTTCATTCTATATAATGTTTTTTCAGAGAACTTTGCAAGTTCTTTAAAATCAATAATAACG
>MFRH01000016.1 GCA_001783275.1 Candidatus Margulisbacteria bacterium GWF2_35_9 | reverse complement strand
GCAGAAAAGCTAGCCGCATTAATCGGTATAAAATCCGATGAAAATACCAAAGAATTATCCAATATTGATCCAATGCTGATGACTCGATCCCAAAAAGCGGGCGAAAAGCTAAAAAAACGAATAATCGAACGAGTACGCTGGAATGTAACCTTGTTTCCTACTAATGCCTTGGCACAAGACGCAGAAATGTCGTTAGCTGAATATGAAGATTTTGTGTACAAAGCCTGTTTTGCAGATCAAGACGACCCGATTGCCTGTTGGGAAGACCTTTCCAAAAAACAACAGGTGCTGTGTGACTATTTCAATAAAGGAAGTGAAATTCGCATAGTCGGTCAGGATACGGATATTAGCATGAGTGTCGCCGGAAGAACGTTTATAAATAGCGATGGAACCCATAATATGCCAAGTGGCGAAATCTTTTCCGCTCCGGTTGAAAATTCTGTAAATGGTCATATCACTTACAATTTCCCAGTTTGTATGATGGGAAAGGAAGTGAACGGTGTTCGTCTGGAATTTAAAGAAGGAAAAGTGGTTGATTTTTCAGCAACAAAGAATCAGGTATTCTTGGAAGCCATGCTAAATACAGATAGCGGAGCACGATATTTAGGAGAGATCGGTATCGGAAACAATTTTGGAATAGATCGATTTACTAAAAATATACTTTTTGATGAAAAAATTGGCGGGTCTATCCATCTTGCTCTTGGACAATCCTATGATGAATGCGGTGGCAAAAATGAGTCAGCCATTCATTGGGATATGATAAAAGATTTACGGCAGGGCGGACAAATTTTTCTCGATGCTGAACTGGTTCAAGAAAACGGTAAGTTTCTGATATAAGGGATAACCCTTCCGTCTAACATCGCTTTGCAATGTCAGCCACCTTCCCTTTTAAAGGGAAGGAAAATTAAAAAAAATACATTTTTTCCTCCCCTGCGAAGGGGAGGTGCCCTTTTGGGCGGAGGGGTTATGAAAAAACAATACACTTGGGCCGAGGATTTAATTGACTGGTTTTTAGTTAACCAAAGAGAAATGCCTTGGCGAACAGACCCACAGCCTTATAAAGTATGGATCAGCGAAATAATGTTGCAACAGACTCAGGTTGTGACGGTTATTCCCTATTTTGATCGGTTTATCGACCGTTTTCCAGATGTACAGACATTAGCCGAGGCTGATCAGTCCGATGTGCTTAAATACTGGGAAGGTCTTGGGTATTACTCGAGAGCACGAAATTTGCATAAAGCAGCTCAATCGGTGCTTGAGTTTTTTAATGGTGTATTGCCGGCAGATTATGATCGGCTTCAAACGATACAAGGAATTGGCCCGTATATTGCGGCGGCAATCGGCAGTATTGCCTTTGGAATAAAAGTTCCAGTGGTAGATGGCAATGTATTTCGAGTGGTGACACGTTATTACGGAATATTTGAAGATATTTCAAAACCGAAAACCCGAGATATTATTTTCAAAGAATTAGAACCGGTAATAAAAAAATGCAATGCGTCTCATTTTAATCAGGGATTAATGGAACTTGGAGCACTCGTCTGTTCTCCTACTAGTCCAGATTGCAAACTATGTCCGCTAAATAAAAGCTGTTTTGCATATATGAACAATAAAATTTCGGAACTGCCAGTTAAAGCCAAAAAGAAAGCCGTTCCACAAATGAATGTTGCCATTGCCATTGTTGAAAAAGACGGGAAAATACTCATTGCAAAACGGCGACAGAATCAAATGTTAGGCGGTTTGTGGGAGTTTCCGGGTGGTAAGCAGGAAGCCGGAGAAAGTTTGGAAGAAACGGTTGTTAGGGAATTGAGAGAAGAAACCGGCATGACAGTTGAAATAATAAAAAGACTAACGGATGTTCGGCATGTTTTTTCTCATTTCAAGCTAACCATTACGCCATTTATTTGTAGTCATGTTAAGGGGATTGCAAAGGCCATTACCTCCGATGACGTGAAGTGGATTAAAATCTCCGATTTTGATAAATACCCATTCCCGACAGTAAATAAGAAAATTATTAAAGAATACCTGAAGAAAATTTAATTTTCTCCACCTTTTCAAGGGGGAGTGTCCGCATTAGCGGACGAGGGGGGTTCATATTTTTATGTTTATAGAGCTGTATTTTGGGTATAAGAAATATGAAAGGTGTAATAAATGGACATTATCATAGTAGACGATAGCAGAATTAGTAGAGAAAAGATTCGCATAAATCTGGAAAAAAACGGATACAACGACCTTATGTTATTAAATTCCGCTGTCGAACTTTTTGACTTTTTAGATATTGAAGACGTCTTATCTTCTGATCGTACGATCGACCTTATTTTAATGGATATTGTGATGCCCGATATAGACGGGATTGAAGCATTAAGACGGTTGAAAAAAATAGAAAGATACAGCCATACTCCGGTAATAATGATTACAGGTATAACGGATATGGATACACTAAAAGAAGCGTTTGAAGCTGGGGCAATGGACTATATAACTAAACCCATTCATGAAATAGAACTGCTGATGAGGGTAAAATCAGCATTAGCCCTAAAATCAGAAATGGATCGCAGGTTAATGTTGACATTGCAGTTAGAGGAAGCGAATGCTCAGCTAAAACAAATTGCCATTATAGATGCCTTAACCAATATTCCAAATCGACGACAGTTTGATGAAATACTCCATCGAGAATTAGAGAGAGCTAAACGGTATAAACGACCCATCAGCTTGATAATGGCGGATATCGATTTTTTTAAACTATATAATGATCATTATGGCCATTTGGGTGGCGATAATTGTTTGAAACAAGTGGCAGCTGTAATTAGTAAGGAAACTCAGCGTAAAACAGATATGCCGGCGCGTTATGGAGGAGAGGAATTTGCCATTGTATTACCAGAAACAGACGCTGCTGGTGCCAACAATTTAGCGGAGAGGATAAAGAATAAATTAATAAAAAAACAGATATTGCATGAAAAATCACCAATTGCCGGCCACGTTACCATGTCGTTTGGTATAGCAAGTGTTATTCCGAATAGTGCAACAAAACCGGAAGGGCTTATTTGCCTTGCTGATAATGCCTTATATACTGCAAAAGAAAACGGCCGTAACAGAATAGAGCTTTTTAACTAAGTTTCCGGAATTATTCATTAATATATAAGGGCTTTATCGACGACTAATGGGGTAATTCTTTTTCAATTTCAGCTAGAGTTGCCAGCTTTTCTTCCTTCTCATTTTCATATTTTTCTGTCACTTTATTTATTATATCTTCTTTTCTAAAAACAATTTCCACTCGTCTATTTTGAGCTCGGCCTTCGATTGTTTCATTACTTGTAAGAGGTGTATATTGAGCCAGCCCTTCTGCTGCCATGCGTTCTGGTGCGATTCCTCTAGTTACAAAAAAGCGAAGTACGCTACTGGCTCGCGCAGAAGATAATTCCCAGTTTGAAGGAAATTGATCTGAACTAATAGGTGAATCATCCGTGTGGCCTTCAACTTTAACTTTATATTCAAAACTATGAAGCAAATCGGCAATACTGCTGAGTAAGACAATGGACCCTTCTTTAATTTCGGCTTTTCCAATATCATAAAGTACTTTTACATTAATTTTTATTACAACACCGCGCTCGTCATCTTGGATTACCTTGACCTGGCTTTTAATATTCTGATCCTCAATAAACATATTCATTTTATCAACAATTCGTTCCATTTCTACATTGGCGACTTGGAACATATCGCTCATTTCTTTAGAGTCATCACTTTTAATATTGGGTATTTTATTTACTTCAACAGAGTCTGATTGAAGCGCTTGTTTTAAAGATTTAATAGCGGCATTATATTTTGCTATATCCAGAGTCGACATGGAAAACAGAAGAATGAAAAAACACAGTAGTAGCGACATCATATCGCCGAATGTCATCATCCAGTCGGGAGCACCTTCCTCCACTTCGTCTTCAACGGGCAAGAATTCGCTCATTATGCTGTCTTAGGAGTTGCTTGAATCGTTTGTATCGGCTTGGAATTATCCACAAAGATAGTCGATTTCATCTGGTGAGAAATAAAGGATGTGAATTTATCCTCAAGAAGCAAGACCGGATCTCCATGATAAATGTGCATGATGGTTTCATAACACACTTGTAGATTAAATAACTCACATTCGCTGCGTCTTTTCAACTTATTGGCGATTGGGATAAATACTAGATTTGCAATAACCGCACCGTAAAAAGTAGTTAGAAGTGCAATTGCCATTTTAGGGCCGATGGAAGCAGGATCGGACAGTCCACTAAGCATCTGAACTAGACCGATTAGCGTTCCAATCATTCCGAAGGCTGGAGCGGATTTGCTCATTTGTACAAAAATATCTCGACCCAGTTTATGTCGTTGTTGGGTATTGTAAATCTCAGATTGTAAATTGCGTCTGATGATTTCAACTTTTGTGCCGTCGGCAAGATATTGCAGTCCTTTGTGAAGAAATGGAATATTAAATTTTGAGCTGAGTTTGGGTAAATTAAATTTGTCTGTTTTTTTACTGAGTTGAACCAGTTCTTTTAAATCTCTCATTAGCTGGCCGGGTAAAGTGGCTTTTGTAGTGAAGGCATTTTTTGTAATCTTGGTAATTTGTTGTAAATCGTCCATGGGACTGGAAATACAGGCAGCGGCTATCGTACCGCCAAAAACAACAAGAACAGAAGATGCCGACCAGAAAATTCCCAGACCGGAACCAAGCATGATTGCAATTATTATGAGTGTGATGCCGATTATAAATCCGACAAGTGTGCCTTTATCCATAATGTACTAAACCGATCCCCCTGATTCTAAAATATATATTATTATAGTGCCTCAATATTTGGTTGCTTAAACATGATTTTAATCAATGATACATTGAACTATACCGTTATTTGTTCTTGTGAAATTTGACTAAAAAATCCCATAATAGAAAAGAACTTATCCAGAAAATAAGGTGCTTATGGTAAACTTAGGTAAATTTTTTCAATAAAAATTCCAAATAAGGGGTTGAGACCAGTGAACGAAAAATTATTTGATCCGAGAAAACTTGAAAAACTGAATAATCCTGAAAGACTAAAAAAAATACCCCCAGATTATATTTGGAAAAAACTGAAATTGAGTCATCCAGAAGTATTAGTAGATATTGGGGCTGGCACTGGTTTTTTCAGCATTCAGTTCCAGAAATATTTAGATGGAGGAAAGATATTTGCCTGTGATGTTTCAGATATCATGATTTCCTGGATGCTTGATAATGTGGCAGGTTTTTATCCCGGAATAATTCCAACTAAAATTAATGGCAGTAAGTTGCCGCTAAGTGATGGTGTGGCAGATTTAGTATTTATGATCAATGTTCATCACGAACTGGATAACGTAGAAGGTATTTTTAAGGAAATTGATTGTGTATTAAAAGTCGGTGGGAAAGTATGTATCGTCGACTGGAAAAATGAAGAAATGGTAGAGGGGCCACCGCAACATATCCGCTGTCATCCTGAAGATATAAGAGACCAGCTGGTAAAAGGCGGTTTTCAAAATATTCACATTGATCAGGAGATGGCGCAACACTATCTAATTATCGCTGAAAAAACCGTCTGATTGATAAATAAAAAAGTCCCTATATCGTACGCAAATCGATTTTGTCCCATTTTTTTTTAAAAAAATGTTTAAAACAATTTTTTTAGGGCAAGCTTAATAATAGGGGACAGACATATTTTTTGGGATTATGGCCTGACTGGTGCTCGTCATAATCCCAAAAAAAGATTTTTCTAATCGACATCAAATTCCAAATAGCCATCATCAGTTACTGTAAAAGGGATTTCGTTTATTAATCCAGAGTTTTTGTTATGGATGATAATATCCGGTTGGGAATTCCCAATCCTACGAATTTTAAGCAGATTTTCTTTTTTATCACCTGAAAACGTAATGAAATGGAAATAATTCATTTTAGTGCTCTCTCGAAGGTCTAGAAATAAACAGCAGTTATTTAAGATATTAACCAGTTCTAAATCGGACAGATTTTCGACAATATTATGAAAATATTGCAGATACACCTGTTTAACTTTAGGAGAAAGTTTTTCCTGATAGTGATTGTAAAAGTCAGTCGTTTTCCCTAAATATTCAAAGCGGTCTTTATACCAGAACCGTTTCAGCTCTTTCAACCCGCTAATTGTTTCAATTTTACTTAGGGCATTAAACCGAAATTGGCTTAAATATCCCTCACCAGCAGAATTAATATCAAGGAGTGTTAGCAGTCGAAGCATTGACCAGTATTTTTCAGGAGTTGACGATAGGTTTTCTAATTCGCTGTAAAGAAATAATCCATATTCAATATTTCCTTCTCCAAGGAATAAGTCACCCA
>MFRH01000015.1:37179-37479 GCA_001783275.1 Candidatus Margulisbacteria bacterium GWF2_35_9 | reverse complement strand
CTTAACTGTGTCTATACCGATACTCCCCTCTTCTGGAGATATTAATCTAGCCTCTGACAATATCCCCTCCGGAGTTTCAAACTTCCCTTTCTCCAGGAAGTTTGCAAATGACAAAGCGAAAGTCTTCTTGCCTACCTGCTCTTCTCCAAAGAATATATAACCGTGAGAAAGCACATCGCTTCTGGCGAGCTCTTCGAAAATCTTTCTTTTCTCTTCATGGCCTACGAGCATAGACTATTTCTTGCTTAGGAGGGTGCGCTTATATATATCCACGTGGTCTAGCACTATCCCTGTTCCCTT
>MFRH01000015.1:36822-37135 GCA_001783275.1 Candidatus Margulisbacteria bacterium GWF2_35_9 | reverse complement strand
CCAGGAGCCGCTTGAAGAACTCATCAATATTCTTGAGACCAGCACTACCTCCGGAAAGTATGATGCCTTTCTCCATAACGTCAGCTACAAGCTCTGGAGGAGTTTCGTTGAAAACCGCCTGAATAGATCCAGCAATATCCATGAGTAGCGGGTTAATAGCTTCTGCAATTTCATTTGAGTTGATGGTTAGATCTTTGGGCAAACCAGAGACTAGATCCCTTCCCCTTAAGCGAAACTCTAACTTACTCTTCAATGGGACAGCGGAACCAATTGCAATCTTGGCAGCCTCAGCGGTTTGTTCACCGATAGAGAC
>MFRH01000015.1:8011-36731 GCA_001783275.1 Candidatus Margulisbacteria bacterium GWF2_35_9 | reverse complement strand
TAGCAAATCCGTCGCCAAGAGTTGCCGCTTGGCTAAGTATAACGGATGTTATTTTACTGATATTGCCTGAAGCTAAATCCAATGTAATGTTGCCATAATTGTCTTTTAATACTTTCATGTCTTTTATTTGTTGCTGTGCTCGTTTTGCCATGCTGGTTCCTGACGCATATGCTTCAAAGCATCCCATTCGACCGCAACTACACTTGTTTTTTTCGTCAGTAGAAATATTAAGCGCCATATGACCGAGTTCTCCGGCAATACCATCATTTCCTTTATACAATTTGTTGTTAAAAATGATACCTCCACCGATACCAGTGCTAACGGTGATAAAAATGGCATTGTTGAAATCTTTTCCGGCACCGAAATAAACTTCTCCCATCGCAGCGCAGTTTGCATCGTTTTCCAATAAAATGGGAACGTCTTTAAATTCTTTTTTTAAAGGACTGATGATGTCAAAATTTTGCCAGCCTAAAATATTGGGTGCGTTCAGAATAATCCCTGTTTTGTGATCGATTTGTCCAGGAATACCCAATACGATATTTTTTAATTTCTTTATCTTAATTCCAGTGTCGCTGAGTAAATGCTTTATGCAGAGTATAATTTTATCGGAAACCATGTTCCCACCCTTTTTAGATTCGGTTGGGGTGACATTCTCTGCGATAATTTTACCGTTCTCATCGGAAATGGCAGAGGCTATTTTTGTGCCACCGATATCCACTCCTACAATATATTTGCTTGCCATTATTTAATTCCCTCCTCATGTGATAAACAACGAATTGTTTATTATTGTTATTTTAAAGCAAAACGTGAAATTAATTAAGTGATAATTCTATGGTTCTCGAGATTTTAGCTTTTTAAACAGATTGTTGATGCTAATTTCAAACCGTGAACTACCATAACAAAAAAAACTCATAATCAAGAGTGACTCTTCCAGTTTATTTAGAATCTTAACTGGGATTTTATCCATCCTTCTAATTTTTTTGATTAGTTCATTTATATTTTTAGCATGATTGTTGATTGCCTCAATGCGAAATTTTGTATCCTCAGGACATGTATCAATGGCTTCTTCTAATTCTTGAATATTTATTTTGAAGACAGGAACATATGCATCTGTAAAACTTGTAATATGTAATGGCGATGAACCAGTTTTGGTTTTATTTGTTGCCTCTATTTGGATGGAAACCATGAATCCTCGTATAAAATTTAAATAGTCATTAATTAGTAAATGTTTCAGAGCTTCGGGGCTGAGATTTTCGGGACCCTTTATTAAAAATGGATCAATGTTTGTTTTTTTATTTGCAATTACTTTATTCATCATGCGTATTAATATATCGATAACCAAATTAATGTATTTCAATCAATTAAATAGGTATTCCAGTCTCCTTCATGATAGGTATCCACTGGGGTTATATGTCGATCACTTAGGAAGGCATCTAGTTCGGGTTTACTGAAATCACTGATTCCTGAGAGTATTAGATGTTTGTATTGATACTTTTTTCTGAGTGGGTCGAGTAGTTCCAAATGTATCGCTACCGTTAAATTTGCAACAATGGTATCGAAATTTTGACTGTCAATCACCTCGAGTGACCCCACTTTAAACATGATCTTGTCTTCACACTGATTCACTTGGCTATTTTCCTTGGATACGGAAATGGCTAAGGGGTCATTATCAATAGCGATGACTGAAGCCGCCCCCAATTTGACTGCAGCAATGGCTAAAACACCTGATCCAGTTCCCACATCGAAGACACTCTCTCCAGAGTTGATTATTTTTTCCAAAAAGAATAGACATCCTTTTGTTGTCCCATGGTTTCCGGTTCCAAACGCCATTCCAGGATCTAAAAGCACAACGGCTATATCGGAAGGATAGACTTGGTTTTCCCAACTTGGAGCCACGACTAAACGCTGACCAATAAGTATTGGTTTAAAAAAGCGTTTCCACTCATTTTGCCAATCACTTGCCTGAACTGTGCTGAGAGATAGTTTATACTGAGTTTTATTTAAATGTTGAGATAGAAACTGCAGCATATCTTTTTCTGTTGTCTTCCACATTTCTTTTGAGGAACAATACACTTCATAGCAGATGTTAAACCCCTCATCTGTGATTATTGGAAATTGACTGGCGTAATTTCCCGGTAAGACTGAATCGAGGAATGGGGTTATTAATTCATCGTGTTCATGGTGGGTATAAATACAGACAAGGTAATGACTGATATGATCCTCTTGATTTTGCATTGAAGTATCTTATCTGGATATCTTTATATGTTCAAGTCGGAAAATAAGTGCTGATTTTGTGTTATGTAAGACGTGGCTATTGTTAAAACTTGCTCAATCTTAGATAATAATATAATAAAAGATGATGAGGTGATTAGAATGGAAACGGTTTCGATTGGTGTATTTGGTGGTAGCGGATTTTACAAATTTGGAGAAAATGTCAAAGAATTGAAAATTGACACCCCCTATGGTATTCCAAGTAGTCCCGTATTTCTGGCAAGTATAGAAGGTAAACGCGTTGCGTTTTTACCCCGCCATGGTACCAAACATGATTATCCTCCACATAAGATTAACTATCGTGCTAATTTGTGGGCAATGAAAGAGTTAGGTGTTAAACGAATTTTCGGGCCCTGCGCTGCCGGTTCGCTTCAAGTGAATGTGAAGCCTGGGGAAATTGTATTCTGCGATCAATTTGTGGATCGGACCAACGGACGCGCCGATACGTTTTATGATGGTCCAATGACGACACATATATCCTGTGCGGAACCCTATTGTCCAGACATGAGACGATTGGCAATTAATGCGGCGAAGGAATTAAAACTACCGCATCATGAAACTGGGACAGTTGTTGTGATAAACGGACCGCGATTTTCGTCTAAAGCAGAATCCAAATGGTTTACCAATCAAGGATGGGAAGTAGTCAATATGAGCCAGTATCCAGAGGCTGTACTCGCTAGAGAACTTGAAATGTGTTATGTTAATATTTCCCTGATCACGGACTATGATTGCGGATTGGAAAGTGAAGTTGCCCCGACAAATGTTAAAGATATTATTACTGTTTTTGATAATAATTTAAACAATCTGAAAAAATTGTTATTTAAGATTATAAAGGATATGCCAGATGAACACTTATGCGATTGCGATAAAACACTCAAGTTTTCAAGGTTTAACGGTTAAATATGTATCAGGAATTTTCTAAATTTGGCAAAAAGTTATTTGAGAGTGGTTTAAATAATTCCCACAGTGGAAATATTAGTGTTCGTCGAGGGAATCATATTATTATATCCAGAACCGGAACTATGCTAGATGAGTTAACTCAACAGGATATTGTGAAAGTGAATATGAAAATCGATCCTAATAAAGATAAAAAGGCATCTATGGAGCTAGTTGTTCATCGTGCCATTTATATGGCAGACAGAGCAACGTGCGCAGTGGTTCATGCCCATTGCCCCTACTCCATTGCCCAAGCAGAAGGAGTAGACGAGATTATTCCATACGATGCAGAAGGTCAGTATTTTTTAAATACTATCCATGTTGTCCATACAAAAAATGCGATTGCATCTGGGGAAGTGGCTGCTCAAATTGTCGGGCATGTTCAAAGTTCTCACTGTGTAATCGTCTCCAAGCATGGTGTATTTTCATGGGGAAAAGACCTTGAAGAAGCCTACCATTATTTGACTGTATGTGAGTCTGCATGTCGAGTAAATTATTTACTTGAGAACAAAAATGCTCGCTAAAACAATTGAAATTAAGGACAAACGCGTCTTCTTAATTGACCAGACACTCATTCCATACGAAGAAAAAATAGTCGAAATAAAAAGTATGGATGAGATGTATTTTGCCATAAAAAATATGGTAGTACGGGGTGCACCAGCTATTGGTGTAGCTGCTGCTGCCGGAATGGCTTTGTTTATCAGAGATATCGAAGACAAAAAATTTACTCATGAAGCACTTCGAAAAGCCGGAACTTATTTAAAACAAGCTAGGCCAACAGCGGTTAATTTGTTTTGGGCAGTTGATAAGGTTTTGGATTATAGTAGTGCTAAGAAAATTGAAGAACTAAAAGAGAGTATCTGGTACTTTGTGTATGACATGGCCGAAGAGGATATTGCGATAAATAAAGCCATCGGACGAAATGGCGCTGATTTAATACCGGTAGGAAAAAAAGTAAATGTGCAGACCCATTGTAATGCTGGTTCTTTGGCAACGGTCTATTGGGGAACCGCACTGGGTGTTATACGAGAATTACATAATCGAAATCAGCTGAATATGGTATATGCCGATGAAACACGACCTCGCTTACAGGGAGGCAAAATAACGGCTTGGGAACTGCTTCAAGACCGCATACCCGTTACCGTATTATCGGACAATATGGCGGCCTATATGATGGGAAAGGGGCATATCGACATGATAGTCGTTGGTGCAGACCGGATTGCTACAAATGGTGATGTTGCCAATAAAATTGGAACCTATGGACTGGCCATTATGGCAAAGTATCACTCGATTCCGTTTTATGTCGCTGCACCCGTTTCGACGATTGACTTTAGTATTTCCAGTGGAAAGGAAATAGCAATAGAAGAACGAAATGCTGAAGAAGTGACGCATATTAATGGTAAGCGTGTATTACCGGAAGGTGTCAGTATCGTTAATCCGTCCTTTGATGTGACTCCAGCAGAATTGATAACGGGCATTATTACCGAAAAAAAAGTAGTAAGTGGTAATTATCGGGTAGAGATTAAAAATCTAAAACTGGCCTAATAATCGAGGTCATTTAGTTGTCTGAGTATATTTGAAATGTTTCCGACCGTATGCGGGCCAATGATGACTCCCTCGTTGATTTCCCCAGGTGTAATGTCGGTTAATTCTTGAAATTTGTTAAAGAAATCAACTATTTGTTTGCTTTTTTCCCGTGTATCTTGGGGAATACTGAAATCAATTAATGGTTTCAATTTGTCATAAAGTTCTCCGGCATTGATGTAAATTGTTTTGTTGTTGCTATCCAGTTCTTTCTCCTCTGGTTGATTCATTACTAACATACATTCTCGGTTATTGTTTAATACAAACATCATCCTCTGAGCCAGTTGGTCTACTTTTCTAAATCGTCCGGGGCCATCATACACATTCCCAGAATAAATTTTTATGCTACCTGGATTAAAGGATACAAACAATTTAAAAATATTTGAACTCGTTTTTTTACTGCTGACAGCGTTGATTTCACTGTCTTTGTTTGTTAATATATCGTCCAACTCGCAGGCAGAAATTCCGTTACCGATATAAAGCAGTTGGCGATTATATTCGTCTAATAACTTAGCAGCAAGTTCGGCTTCAACTTCACTGAGTTGCGGATTACCGTCTATTTGTGAAAATTCATTAAAGACCTCATTTAATTTAGATTGAATAACGTTTGTATCCCCCTTATATATCCCGCGAAGATACAAGTTTTGTGTACGGGCATTTTGAAAATTGGTGATTAATGATCCATTCATTGTTTATCCTAAATTTATGAGTTGATATTAATATATCGTTAGGAAAGTGTTCACAACTCACTAAATTGAAGATTATTCAGTTTTTTTTAATTGAGAGCTGTTTTTATATCGTTAATGATGTCTTCAACGTTCTCGACACCAACAGCCAATCGAATGAGTCCATCTGTAATGCCTAGTTTCAGTCGTTCTTCTTTGCTGATTTTGTAATAGCTGATTGTGGCAGGATGGGGGATGAGCGATTCTACTCCACCCAAACTGGGCCCGATATTTAAGATTTTGAGTTTCCCCATAAAATCGAGTACATGTTCAACATTATCTTCAAGTTCAAAGGTCACTACCCCACCATAACCGCTCATTTGGGCTTTTGCGACATCATAGTGAGGATGACTTTTTAGGCCCGGGTAATATACTTTTTTTACCTTAGGGTGAGTCTCTAAGTATTCTGCGATTATTTGCCCACTAGAGTTATGACGTTGCATTCTCAGTTCAAATGTTTTTAATCCCCGGATTAACAAATAGGCAGAATGAGGATCAATGACGCCGCCGGTTATTTTAAGGTATTCACGGATTGGATTAATGAGTTCTTTTTTACCAAGCACGACACCACCCAAAATATCATTATGACCAGCTAAATATTTTGTGGCGCTGTGCATGACCAAGTGTACACCGTAATCAAGTGGTTTTTGATTGAATGGTGTTGCAAAGGTGCTGTCGGATATGACCATGATATTTGTTTTATTAAATATGGCCATTAATTTTTCCAGATCCATAATATTTAAATAGGGATTTGTCGGTGACTCTGAAAAGAATATTTTGGTATTTGGTTTTATGGCTTCTTCGATTGCCTCATAGTCGCACATTTTAACAACTGTACAGTCAATGTCAAATCGACTCAGGCAGATTTTGCAAAAATCTAGGGTTCGTTTGTATGCGTCGTCCGTAATAATGATATGATCACCCGTTTTGAGCAGTGCAAATAATGTGGTAGTGATGGCGCTCATACCAGATGAGAACAGGACCGCGTCTTCCGTTCCTTCCAGTGCGGCTAATTTTCGTTCTGCTGCCAGTTGAGTGGGATGACCGTAGCGACTATATTCATAACGGTCGGAGACTCCTGCAGCTAATAGTTTAATTTCTTCGGTGTTTTTAAAAATGAAGGTTGAACTCTGAACAATGGGAGTGGTAATCGATCCGTATTCATTGTAACGGATTTCTCCGGAATGAACTGCTTTTGTTGAAAAACCAGCATTAATACTTTCGATCATAACATTCTCCAAAATAATTAATAATTCTATCATATCATTTTTTTTCTGAGACGATAATAGTCTCGTTTCTATAAATACCTCATCCACCACGATCTTTATATCAATAAAATTAGGTGGACAAACGTTTGGTTCAGTTCGTTATATTATTAAGGGAAGAAAATGCGATTTAAACTAATATCAAACAGACAGGAACTGGAATTAAAAAAAATCAACGATTGCTTTGCTTTTGCTAATGAAGCATATCGCGTATTTTCCGATGAAGTAAAAGTTTTGGATCCTAGGGTGTTTGAGTCGCATCCGAATATGGATAGTTTGCTGGCTAATTTGGAGATGGATAAAAAAGGGGACCCTCTTAAAATACATTTTGTACAAAGCCTTAACCTTTGGTTGTTTGGCGAACATCGATTCTTTTATATATGCCTAAGGTTGCAACAGCTGATGGACATGGCTCCGACAGAAAACTTATCACTTATTAACTGGGATCAACATGAGGATTTTAATCCAATAAGAGGTTTCGAACTTTTTATAGATGCCGGAAAACCTGATGAATTTGAAAATATATTGAGTGTCGAGAATATTATTCCGATGTTGTATCATCAATATCAGTCCGTCGGGATTGCCTCTTATGTGTACCCCTTTATTTGGGATGGTTCTTTAAAAAATATGATGTGGCGACGAAATAGTAAAGTGGCATTAAATGGGGTATCGCAGCACACATATAATTTCAATTTTAATCCTAAAATTAATATTTACGAATTTAACAGAACTTACAATGTGGATCGACAACTCGAGTTTTATGATCTTGTGCGAACGAAACGATCTAATTTTAAGAAATTGTTAACAGAATTGAGTCCAACTCATTTTTTGCATACGTTAGATATGGATTCCTTTTATGTTACGTTTAAGAATCTGGTATCGAAAACTCGTATGAATATATTTAAACAAGACCTTGGCTTGATTGAGACGATGCCGGAGGTTTATCCAAAGGGCATTTTTGTTGCAACGACACCGGGTGATTATACAAATCCAAGAACCATTCAAGCTTTAACAAGAGAGGTGTTGTCATATTACAAATCACTTGAAACAGCCCTTTCACAACAAGAAAATACTGATATGCAGTTAATGAGTGAGGGCCGATAAATGAAATATAAACTGATATCAAATCGAAATGAACGAGAATGGATTAAAATAAACAAGAGCTTAAGTATTGCAAACGAAGCCCTTGCACTCTTTGGAAAAAGAGAGGCTTTTGACGTGAACTTATTTGAAGCGTATCCAGATATGGATAGTTTAATTCGCAAACTTGAAATGGAAAAGAACGGTAATCCAAAAAAGATATATTTTGTTCAAAGTTTAAAGCTCTGGTTATTTGGAGAACATAAATTTTTTTATATATGCTTAAGACTCCAGCAGCTAATGAATTTAGCCCCTACTGATAATTTGACTATTATTAATTGGGACCAGCACGAAGATTTATATCCTGAAAGTGATTTTGTAAAGTTTCAACGTTATGGAAACCCTGATAATTTTAATGGAGAGCAGAGTTTAAAGGCAGTTGATTCTTTAATTTATCATCAATTTCGTAATGTTGGGATTGCGTCTTTTCCCTACCCGTTTATTTGGGATGATTCTTTAAAAAATATGATCTGGCGACGTAATAGTAAGTTTCGTTTTAACGGTGTTGAGCGAGAGAGCTTTGGGTTTGATTATCGAGAAAAAGATAAATTATTTAATCAATCAAGAAAAGCAACGTCGGACAGGTCTTTGGATTTTTATAATTTAGGCCGATCCATGCGGTCGTCATTTAAACGAGTATTGAGTCATTTATCGGATACTCATTTTATCCATACGACAGATATGGATTCATTCTATGAAGGCTTCTGCAAGCGTGTTTCAAAAACGCGTATTCGTATTTTTTTAAAAGATTTGGATATAATTATTAATCAACCAGCGTATCACCCCATAGGCGTTTTTATTGCGACATCTCCGGGTATCTTCACAAATGAAAAAACAATTGTGGGCCTAACCTATGAGGTGTTGGCCCATTACAAGACGCTTGAAACGGCGATCATAGATAACAAAAAATAAAGAATACTTACAAATATTCCTTCACGATTTGCTGTAAAGGTTCATTCTCCATATTTTTATCGAAAAGACCAAATAAGTCGGGCCGATAACTATAGTTTTTGTATGTATGATAGGCCCAGTTTTTGGTATTCGCCGATAGAATATTTAGCATATCCGTGACCCACTGAGCCTGTTCTTCATTGGAAAAGGTAGTTTTCGTAAATTGCATACGAGAGGGATCGGTCAATCCAAACTCACCACAATACAGAGGTACATCGTTTTTCTCTGCCCATGACTCGTAATAGTTTTTGATCGCCGATTTCATAAACGCCTTATCAATAAACTGTTTTTTTGTTTTATGGATATTAAACGACAAGCTGGCACTGTACTCAGGATTACCTTGCATCATAATCCACGCAGATGCACGATAGGAATGATTGTTGCTGATGGGATACAGTTTTGCCAATGAACCACCGCTTTGTCCCCATGTTGCCCATTGATTGCTCCCCATCCACTTCGCTTTGGTTCCATCTATGAGTAATGCTCCAGATCCGTTACCAGTGTGATCCACACTTTTGTCCCATATAAACTGGATTCCCGTGCTTTCTTCGTTGTTATAGGCATACCAGCGACTCGGCAAGGAGGAGAGACTGGGTGTTGGGTTCCAGCCGTCGTAATTTCTGGCAATCGACATATCTGCATTTGCAACAGGTAGTTTTGTTATGTGTCCGGTTGTGAGGTCTTTTGCTTCTATCATGACATCGTCATACCATATTTTACCGCTGGCACCTCCGCCTGAAAGTGAGATGGAAAACATATCTTCGACAGTGTTGACTTTGCAATTGCTTTGTTCAGCCAGATTAACCCATTTTGATTGATATAACTGCCAGTTGTTGTTCTCAGTATGGTTCCAATAGGCATTGTTATAATAACCGCCCTTATAACTTTCTTTATGACGCATAAATGGATAGTGGGCACCTAAATCGTTGTAGGGGTCATAAAATGCCGCTTGGTGGGTGAATTCACCCGGTTGATACCAATGATATTCATAGACGATGTTGGCGTCATCCAACTTCTTAAACGCACCAACCACATCGTGATAGTTTTCTGACGGATTATCATATTTGGCAACTGGTTCAGAAACAAAAATCATATGACTGTCGTTATTATTGCGAATTACATTGATGATGGATTGATAGGTGTTGTACAGCTGTGTTTCACTAAACCCGACACGGCAATTGGGTTCGTTTATTAAATCATAGCCACCGATTACGGGTTCGTATCGGTATCGTTTGGAAATAACGTCCCAAAAATCAATTAATTTATATTCACTGTATTGATTACCCCGGTAAAATCCATCTGCTTGTTTATTTGCCACATCTTCTGCCATACCCAAAAAGTGAAGATTGAGAATAATATAGATTCCATTCTCACGGGCATATTGTACTTGTTTATCAAAATATTCAAAAAAAGAGTCCCTCTTATCTTCATCCAGCCAGTGGTACTGAAGATAAAATCGAACAGAATTAACACCAAACAAACTCATGGTGCGATAATCGTCACGCGTTAAGAAAAACTGAGAGGTTTCAAGGTCTGCTGGATCGGCCATGGTATATACCCCATTGGTTAATCCGAAACCTTTTAGATCTACTCGGTTATTTTTATGATCGATAATGTTGCGACCCGAAACAACCAGTAAATCGTCCCATTGCTGGCCATAAAAAAATAATTTAGCAATGGCGTTTTCCGTTGTGACGTCGATCATTATATTTGCTTCATTGAGAACATACGCACTTTTATCTTTTGCAATGGCATTTAGCCTCCATGTGCCATCTGGTAACATAATTATGTTTTTGATGCTGGTATTTGAGGCTTTTAGATTGAGCGTAATTATCTTTTCATCGGATATGGCTTCAATAAGGATATGATCTGCATTTTTATCTACTCCATTCAGTTCAATGTTGATTGGGCGAGTAAGGATGGCTGGTGGCTGTTTTGATAACAAAAATAACGTTATCAGCACTAAGGTAATAATTAAAAATAGACTAAAAATGATTCTTTTCATGATTGGTTTCTCCTCTTGCATTAATTACTATCATTACATCCTACACAAAAACTGAATAACTGGGTAGAAGTTTCTAAAAAAAAATCTTGAGCAAACTGATAAAGGCAAGTATAATGGACGCTGCTCGTTTGAGCAAAGTTTAGGATGTACTTTGATAAAACAAATGAAGTCCACTCTCTGGATTGATTGATATAGTAAGGATGTGAACAATGGGCAGCGTATTAAAAAAACGACGTAAGAAGATGCGAAAACACAAAAGGAAAAAGTACGGAACAACATAGATTGACCTGTACGGATTTACTTGTTAAAATTATCCAGTCTTGAGATAGATAATTAATCAGCTCCGCATATTATAGAGCATGTAATTTAAACAAAAGATAATTCACAATTTACTTTGATGAATTTAAAAAAAAACGTGATCCGCTAGCTCAGTTGGTAGAGCACTTGACTTTTAATCAAGGTGTCCCGAGTTCGATTCTCGGGCGGGTCACCATTTTTTTCTCCTATTGGCTTTAAACAGTTTACTGTTAGTTGATAGTTAACAAATTGAAATTTATTAAATACGCTAGTTGTTTTTGTCAGTTATATGATAAAATCTTCTAAGTTGCTGGTATATCGGCAATGGAATTTAAATAATAAAAGTAGCGTAGTTTCCGCTTCTGCCCTCAGTTACGAATCCTAGGAACTGATGGAAAACGAATAGAAACGCCAAAACAAACACCAGAGATTCGTCTCTGTTGGGTATGTGACAAACTTACACGTTGTAAGTTAACTTACGTTAAGTAAGTTGAACCCTTTCGCGGGGGTGTAGCTCAGTTGGTTAGAGCGCCTGCCTGTCACGCAGGAGGTCGACGGTTCGAGCCCGTTCACTCCCGCCATTTTTAATAGTATCAAGGCTTTCAGCCGATTTCGAAACCTCTCCACCTGTCTAAAAGAACATGACTAACAGGCAGGAGGTTGACGAAATGGTAAATAATCAAAAAAATTTTGCGAGTATGCAGAATTTGAACGTATGCTCTCTCAGATGACAATTAGGTGGTACAAAGAATCATTCAGGGAATATAAAAAACACCTTAGAGAAAAAGAATTTTTACCCCCTACTCTAGAAAACTTAAATCATTTAACTATTCGAGCTTGGCTCAGGGAAGGACGTAAACGAGGAAATAAAACAAATACTATCTACAACAGATACAAGGGACTAAAATCTTTTTGTACATATTTAGTTAAAGAGGAACTCATAGCATTAAATCCATATGACAAAGTAGATAAACCAAAACTAGAAAAAACTATTCCTGTTTGGCTTGATGAAGATGATGCTAGATTACTTATGAAATTCGTCACAAGTGACGGATACACACCAAGATACCGACAAAAGCGAGATGTTGCAATTTTATCTATTTTTCTATTCTGTGGTTTAAGAAAGAGTGAGTTAATGGATCTTCGAGAAGAAGATATTAATTTTGAAGATCAAAAACTCAAGGTTAATTTAGGTAAAGGTGGCAAAGACCGAATTATTCATTTAAACAATGTGGTCGTAAAAGCTATTAAAGAATATATCGATGAAAAAGTAACTAAAGGTAAAGCCAGTGACTACTTATTCTATTCGTATAATAAAAGCAATCGACTCAGCACCGCAGGGCTAAAATATCTATTTACCTATCTGAAAGAGAAAACAGCCATAACGAAGAACTTTTCTGCTCACACGTTAAGACATACAGCGGCTTCTTTAATCCTTAAGGGAAGTAAAAGATATATTAGCAGTTAAAAAAATCCTAGGTCACGCCAAAATAGAAACGACTATGAAGTACGTTCATGCTAACGATGAACAAGTTTCAAATGCTATGGAGATGCATGCGTTGGGGGGGGTAGTTTTAGTTTCTCGCCTGATTTTTCCAGCCATTTGGTTTTTTACAGAGTTAAGAACATCTTCGGGTAATTTGTTTCTGAAATGATTTTGGTTTTTTTTACAAGTGTCGCAAAACGCATATGTGTCGTAATACCCATTCGCAGAGCTATAATATCTATTCAAAGTTAGAGGTGTTTGACATGTTGCACAATATGGCTGAGGTTCCTGATTTGAAAAAGAATATTCCCACACGATGTTATCAATTTTCATTTCAATCGTGGTTGGTTTATTCTTATCAGAGTAGTTTGCTTGAGGTTTTACCTGTTTTCCATCCACCATTTGCTCTATTACGTTTCGTTGATTTTTTTTGATAAGTAATTTATAAAAAATAAGATTGTTGTGCTGTATATAATAACGGTCAAAAGATTAATCTCTACAGGAGTCATTATAATTTTGTATATAAATTCTATCAATTTTAATGAAAATTTAAAAATAGATAAAAAAGTTATTATATTTTTTAAAAATATAATAACTAATCCTATGAATGATGATATTGAAATAATAATAAGTATGATTTTGTAAAATATATGCTCATCTATATAATTAATTAGTTTTTTAAGAGTTTTCATCATAATTTAATTCCAGCTTTATCAATTTTTACTTTTAAATAGTTTATAAAAGCACTGCAAGCAATAAGCATAAACTTAGCATCTTCGTAATCAACATTATTTGAGTCATTAAATTCAAGTGAGTGCCGAATTCCGCCCGCATCACTTGTGTAACCATAAATTTTTAGAAACCCTTCTTTTAATGATCCGTGGATATCAACTTTTCCTGATTTGCATATTTCTTTTAGTGCATCACCTAGGGTATTTTTTGTTGAAATATGAGTGCAGATAGATTCAACTGCTGAGATTGCTTCCTTTATGCTATTCTTATAGTCGGGTTCTTTTTTGTCAGATAACAGTCTTAACGCGTTGATTAAATGAACTTTAGATGGTTTAAATACGTTAAGTGATTCTTCAATTTTATTAATCTCTAATGGATCTGTAATTGAAGTAATTTGTCCATTGATAAACTGATAACCAATACCCTCTTCGTTAAAAATTGAATTACATTCTAAAAGAAACCAGTCATTCTTCCCTTCGATAATCCTGCCATGGATTATGTTCGTTGATGACATAAATTCAACAAAATCTAGAATTTGGTTATAGTTAAATTCTTCTAATAATAAATTTCTAAAGACGCGATAAGTATCATCTGCGTTCTTAATTGGCATATTGTCATGAGGGAGTTTTAAATAATCTCCCCAAAAAAGCAAAAGTTTATTTAAAACAGGATCAATGAATTTAACGTATACTCTCCCTCGTTCCTTATTTCTATTATTTAGATAAAAAGATGTAATCGCATTCCAGATTCTATTTTTTGCTTCTTGATGTATTTTCCCAGTTGACTTATCGTGATTTTAGGCATAGACCCCAATGGGGCTATGCTGAATCACGATAATAGCGGTCGGATTGTTTGGAGCTGATTAGGGATTTGAAAGTTCAAATCCCCCTGCCCTGCGGCGAGCTTTTGAAGCTAAATGGTATGTCATTTATTATTTTGATAATACTTTTTTAGTATGATTGCACGAGTTATTTCTTTGGCAGGGGTCTTCATGGTTTTTTTAATAAAACCATGAGTAAATACAATTGTTTTATTTTCGCTATAATAATAAAACAGTCTAAAAATTTTATTATTACTACTAACTCTCAGTTCAAAAACATCATCAGTTAAATGTTTTGAAATATTTTCAGGCAAAGGTTTTTTTTGATCAAGGTAATTTAATATTATATTTTTGATATCATTTATGATATCTTCTTTTTCTTTATCATTTATGCTGTCCAGAAATGGTTGAATACAATAGTTATTGTTTTTGGTTACGAAATCCACCTTGTGATCTTTAAACCTATTTTTGCAAAAAGGTATAAAATAATCCAAATTTACTTTTATGAAGTAATCTAGAAAGTGCTCTTTAGTTGAAAAATTTTGAACACTATAACGATCTTGACCATTTTTATCTACAGTTATTTCATTATGGACGAATTTATCACTTAGAAAAGATATAACTAAGCAGTTTCGCTCACAAGATTCAGCAATAGCGTAATCTGATGTTAGTGAGGTATGTTCACATTTATAAATATCTGAATTACTATGTTTTTGATCATTATCCCAAAATGGTTCTTGGGATATTATAGTTGCCAAAATAGATTTATATTTTGTGACATGATCATTCCCCTTTTTTTTAAGAATATCATTTAATGAACATTGCAATGTTGGTTTGTAATTCCAAAAATCACTTTTTTTTGAGATCGTATACCGTTTATTCCGTATTTCTTGATATAGTTTTATAGTATCAAGCAACGATAATGTAAAATCATCAATAGATTTAAATTGTTGATGAATTGATAGCTCATTAATCAGTATTTCCAATATTTTACAAACCTAATAATTCATTTAAATCATCATCAAATTGATCAAATAAGCCTTCTTTGTTATTTTCTATTTGGCCAATCTGATTAATGCTTATTTTTGTAGGAATGCTAAGTCCCTCCTTAATCTCAAAATAATGTATCATTATACTTTCTTGTGGAATAGATTTTTTAAAAATATTTTTCCTAATTCCATTAAAAATATGATCGCTGTGAGACTCGATAATAAGTTGCACTCCGTAATTAGCAATAAATATAAAAAAATCTGTAAGTTTAGATTGTGCTTTAGGATGAAGATGGATTTCCGGGTTCTCCAGTATAACCAAATCATCTCTTTTAGAAGATAAACAGATAATTAATGCGCTAATAATATAACTTATGCCAGAGCCTATATTTGAAGGCCTTAATTTCCGTGATCCTTGGTAAGAATATTGTGCCTTTACTCGGTCTGTACCAAGAATATTCTCAGTAAGAAGCTCCGCATCTAAAATGTATTTAAGCCAATAATTAAGCTGAGATTCTAGTGTATAGCTAAATTTATCTTTAATAAGTTCATTGTCCAAAGGAATTGATTTATGTTTTTCGAAATAGTCAATTGCATATTCACCACATACTCCATACTTATCGGCTTGGTCAAGGTTTGTATCATAAATATCCTTAACGCCAATTCTATCAGCTGATAAATAATGAAAATGTTTATTATTATAATTAAGTAAAGTTTTTATATCTTCATCGCTTTCGGTAAAATCACGCTCACAGATGTCTGCTTGCTCTTTGAATTTGCATGATAAACGTTGATTATCTTTTAAGACACTGACTGTAAACTCTTTTGAATTAGATACAAAATTTCTCACTTCAACAAAAGATCCTATAGAGACGAGATGACCATTAAGAGGTGACAATTCGTTCGAAGTTATATTTTGTGATAGAAGAAGAAGAGCTTGAATCGCACTTGACTTGCCCCCAGAGTTAACACCAGTTAAAAGAGTTATTCGTGATAAATCTAAGGTTGTGTTGTCAAAACATTTAAATCCATTAATACAAATAGATTCTATCATCGAGAATCTTCTGATTTTATGGTGAAAACTAAATCCGACATGGCATTAAACCTAGCAAGAACACTTGGAGTACTATCGGTACTTCTGGTTAACGAAAGGTAAAAAATTGAATCCTTATTATTTTTTAAATCATCAATTTGTTTAATAATATTTTTTTTGTTTTTTAAAATAAGCTCTCTATCTATTTGGCTAAAAAAATAACATAATGCTTCAAATAAATACATATTGATTGGACGTTTCTTGACTGTTGTAGAAGGTAGTCTGAAGCAATTGTGATTAAAAACAATATTTAAGTTATTTAAACTATTTTCAAAAATATTTGATATATTATCAGTTTTATCTTCACTAGCTGTATTTATGAACTCCATTACTTTTGCTAGAAAATCATCGATATCACTTTTGTAGTCTATTCTTTCTCCATTTTCATTGGTTAACAATTCTTTTTTCCACAAATAAAAGCCAATAGTTCTTAATATTATATACTTATCCTTCATTCTTGTTGGTTTTATTGATTTATTAGTTAGCTTTTTGAAAATTGTCAATTCTGATAGCTTCTTTAATAATGCCGGAGCTTTTACCTGATAAAGAGCATTTCTCATTTCCTGTTTGTTTAGTTGCGTTCCTGCCCTATTAACTCTTTCAAAAATATCAAATTTTATTCTATCTGGAGTAGGTGGTTTAATAACATTTATTTGTAGTTGGTAGTCTTCAATATCAGCTCTTTCTTTCGTTGAGAGAACGTTCCCTTTTTTTTCAGCATCAAAGTAAACATTCTCATATTTTTTTAAAATTTTTAGATCTTTCAAGTAAAATTTATTATCCATAAAATCAAAAAAAGCTGTTAGCCGTTGCCTTCCATCTATTACAACTAAATCCCCTTGTTTATTTTCAGACAAATAAATCATTGGAAGAGGAATCCCCATAAGTACAGATTCGATTAATTCCCGGTTTTGTTTTGGAGTCCAAACTTTTTCTCTTTGAAAATCAGGATTTAATCTAATAGTTTTATCTTTATCATATTTTCTTTTTATTTGAAAAATTGATAATTGTATTTTTTCTATTTTTATATTTTCTAATGGGTAAACATTTTCAGGGTTAGTCTCTTCTGATGGGTCAAGAGTGTTTTCGCCTTCGAACTCTTCATTAGCCGCAGGGGTTTCATTCTCATTAATGGTGTTCAATGTCGTCATTTTTTCTCCTTAATAAATGAGAACTAAAAAATATACATCAAAAAATTACTTCTCTCCTATAAAATTATATCGTAATTAGTGTGGTTTGTATAACAAGAGTTTCTCTATATTAGCTCTAATTACCATTGTTGTTCGTTGTGTATTTGACAATCATCACCATACTCCTATATATTTAGATCATTGATCGTATATTTTACAATCAATATTGCATGGCTATTTCTGGCAGGAGGTTGACGAGCCACGAAAACGGCTGAAAAGCAGATGTTATTTGATATGGCAGGTAGTCGATAAAAAAATGGAATCCTTGCTATTACTGGGTTTTGTTGAAAGCTCCTGTCACACGCGCGGACTACCCTCTTTTATTTATGTTATCTTCTAGTTCTTTCAGGTTAGAAATTATTCCTTGAAATTCAGGATATGTACAGAAAATCATTACATCCATTCCCATTAGTAAAATTGATTGATAGCATCGTTTTGAGAAATCAGAAATTGATCAATGGATTAAAGATAATATGCAAAGACCGAAGAGGTATGATTTTAGTCGATTGAGATGGTTCTAGTTTTTAGTTAGTATTGGTTTTAAAAAGCTGATAATTTTAGTAATTAAATCAATTTTATCTATTATAAGAATGATAATACCTGTTGTTAATCCTATTAGGAAAGAAATGATTATTTCTTTCCTAAATATTCGTTTAGTTTTTTTCTTTGCCCAATCAATTTTATTTCCGTCAAAATAATTATCTTTGAAATCATCAATTAACAGAGAAACCTCTGTCCATGTATCAAAAGCTTTGTCTTTATCTTTATTACTTTCGAGTAGTCTGGCTTCTTTAGCCTTTTTAACAATTTCTTTTCTTTTGCTAAGAAGTTCAGGATAAAAATTACCCGAATCAATTATTTCAAAGTCTATATTTGATTTTAACAATTGCTGGAGTTCTGTATTGTAATTTTTTAGTTTTAACTTAAAAGTATCTAGTGCTCCACGTTTTAAATGAGATATCGCTTTTTCACAGGAAATATCCTCTTTTTCTTCTTCTAGAAAAAATCTTTTTAAATGATCAAATGCTGCATGTATTTCAAATAGAAGTTCAACTGGTAACTCATTATTCTCGGCTTCTATTTCACAATAAAGCGGCTTTACTAAATCATTATAAAATTGAAAAGTTTCTTTGATATTACTCATGAAGCAGATAGAATTTTATCAACCTCACTGTTGATTGAAGATCGTTCCTTAATTCCATCACGTAAAACATTGCCTCTTCCGATGAATGGAAATGCTGAGACAAATTTTACTTGTTTTTTATTCTTTTTTTCTAGATGTTTACGTGTTTCATATGGAGAATTAGTCTTAATTTCATTTAATGATAATCCGACTTTGCTTTCTATATGTTTAATCAGTTTTTTATAGTTATTCATGGATGCCACCTTATAAGACTTGTTAATATAATAGCATATACGCAAAAAAATACAATATTTTCAAGTTTATAGCTATATGAATACTATTAATATAACAGCATATAATTATAAATGTTTATCATAGAAATTATTTAACTTCCCAAAATCATTGCTACTTTATTTAATGAAAAGTTGGTAAGAGGCGTTTCCTGTACATACAGTTTTGCCTGCATAATTTTGGATGAATCAGTTTTAATGCTTTTAAAAAATGTTTCTAATGATGGGTACATATTAAAAAACAAGGTTGAAAACTCTTCGATACTTTGTTTTTTTTGTATATAGATATTCATAAGATCAGGTTTATTAATTTTTTTTGAAAATAGATCAATAGCTATATAAAAGATATAAGCTCTGGTTAGAAAATTAATTATTATGTCTATTGCTTTCAGATCATGATCAATCTCTTCGTTTTCATGGGATAACAATAAAATAGTTTTCAATCTTGATTCTGCTTCTAGAAAACATATAGAAACTTGTGAGGATAGGATTAAGTATTGAGATATGAGTCCTTGGCTAAAAAATATGTGATCAAATTTCTCTTTCTCTTCTTGTGTATCAATTAACCTTTTACGCAGTTCGGTGTAACCCTTATCGAGTAATGTTTCTCCCGTTGTTATATAGTTGATGTAATCTCCTATATACATGCTAAATACTTCTTCTGCAGTTAGTTTTTCTTTGTTCATTTTATTTATATTTAATTTGATTAATAATGAATAAATCTAATATTAATATACACTAATCCAATGTTAAAAACTATACTGATCTAATTGGCAGTCTAATAGTAAACGTAGTGCCTTTTCCAAGCTCAGACTCAAAACTAATAAATCCCTGATGTTCTTCAATTATTCGATTTACAATCGTCAATCCCCACCCACGGCCACCAGTATCATTACCAAATTCACTATGGTTACCGCTTATGTATGGCTGCCAAACTTTATCTTTCATATCATCTGGAATTCCTTTGCCAGTATCTGAAAATTTTATATAGATATCACTACCCCGATGATAGGTTGTTATTGTAACGGTGCCTCCTTTTGGCATTGCATCTCTGGCATTAGACATTAGGTTAGTAAAAACAATCTGGATGTCTCTGTAAACGCCAAGTGTTTTTGGTATTTCGCTAAATTCTTTTTCTACAGTATACCCATTGGCAGGAAGAATCTTTAAACAGCCAATAATGGCATCATTAACACTAACCATTTGCTCAATTCTTTCCGGCATATCATTATTGGTGGGTAAACTTAACAATGTCTCTTTTACAATCGCCAAAGCATTATCAATTTCTTCATAAATTTCTTTTTTTATTGGATCATTTTCTGTTTTTGTTTCTAAAGAATCTGTAAGATGATAAATACAATTTAGTGGTGTCCTTAATTCATGTGCAAATTGCCGGTGCATATGGCTTATTGATTCATTTTTTTTAGAACGTAATATTTGAACTTCAGCATCATGAAGTCGTTTCTGATTAGCCAAAAAATTCTTCTCGATTTTTTCATAAGGGGTTAGTTTATAGAGAATCGCAGAGATATAATTTATGATCGTATTAAAGATATCTAATTCTGATTGTTTAAAAGCAACTTCGCAACTACGTTCGTCTAGCACAATTACTCCCTCTAAAATTTCTGGTGAATTTAGTGGAAGAAACAAACTTTTTGAAGAGATATGAAGTTCGGTTAACTGTGCCTGTCCATCTTTATACAAATCTGAAAAACGTTTAACGCTTGAACTTAGAACGAATTCTTTAATTAGGGGTGATTTTAAATTGATCGTTATAGGATTCGGATCATCTTTTTTAATTAACTGATATCCGATTAATTTATTCTCATCGGATCTATTTGCAACAATAATAGCTGTTCTCTCGAAGTTGATATGTTCATCAAAAACAGATTCTATTGTTTTAAAAATTTTTAGTCGGTTTGTCTCTCCGCTAAGTTTATTAGAGAGATCTTTAAACATTTTTTCTGAATCGAACCACCCTTTAACAAATGCTTTTTTTGCGGAAGTTATTAGCCCTTCTTGTATTTTGTGCCCAAACATAATCCAAAATGAAATAATGGGAGTCATTATTAATAATTGATAAATATAATTCAGTGGTTTGATGTAATAAAGGGCGATAGCAACTGTTGCAGATGAAAAAATAAGTGTTATTAGAATCGAGACTGATCGTTTAATAATAACAGATATATCCATTAGCTCATGTTTAAGAATAGCATAAGCAGTAAATCCGATAAGAAATATTGTTGATATTGGACCCAATATATTAAGGGAATTGATTTTTAACATAGGAAGGATTAAATCAAATGTTGTAGCAAAGATTGAAAGCAAGAATGCCCCTAAAAAAAATAATTTAATTTTTTCTTTTTCTGACCCAATTGATTTTTTAAATTTTTTATATAAGTTATTTAATGTTAGAAAAATATATCCAATAAAATAAATCCCAAATGCAGGGTAACACCATCCTCTAATAATTACATATTGCCCATATGTATTTTTTATAGCACTTGATACAATTGAGCCAAATGGAAGGCAACCTAAAAATAATATTGCAGGAATTAGATAGTAATAGTTGAACTTTTTATTGGGTTCATCGGGGAAAAAGGTTGAAAATTTTACTGAATAATAGGCTAGAAAGATTGGTCCAATGAATAGGATACTGAATAAGTATGTAATGTCTTGGTTTGTTGGACTGTTTGATATTAAAACAAATACAAATCCCCAAAAAACCAATGAAAACGAAACTCCGGCGAAAGATTTCTTTATCGTGTTCTGATCGCTTTTAAAAAGTACCAACAAACCAAGAAATAGATTGCAAAAAACTGCTATTAATAAAAATATATTTAGTATCATGAATATATATTATATTTGTTTAGTGTAATTGTTAATATAATTGAGATAATGACCCATATATTCATTAATTTTATTATCATCAAAATAACGTAGATTGTAAACAAATTCAATAACAGGAAGATTCTTGTTTAAGGGATCTATATAAATTTTTAGATTTAAAGGGAAGCTGTATATATCTTGGTATTCATATGACGTCACTTCTAATGCATTGTGGCTTAATAGTTGTTTAACATTATGGAAATTTATAAAATTAAATGTAGAAAATAGCTCCTCATAAATATTCTTGTTTAAATATTCATCGGAATGGCTTCCATTTATAAATGATATTTCCTTGTTAACCTCATTAATTTGCTTTTTCTTATTACTTTCTACGGAAACAGTTAAAGGTAATATTCTCCAGAACAAGCCAATTGCAGTGGCAGGATTTGATAGAGAATTGTTTCGTCCATTAGAAATAATCCCAATATTATTTGTCTTTTCTTTTGTTATAAATGAAACTAAATCATAATATGCACTTAGAAATATTTCTTTTGAGGATACACTTAATTCCTTTCCTAATTGTTGAATGTCTTTATATAACTGTTCATTAATATGTTTTTCAATGCTTTTATAATAATCTTTTCCATTATTGATTTGTGACCGATTATTCTTAAAATTTGAATGCTTATTAATATATTTAGTAAAATCATCAGATGATAAATTATTTATTTCTTGTTCAACAAATCTTTTATAATCATTTGTGATAACAGTAGAATTTATCTGCTGGTTATGATTTAAAGTTACATATGTCTCCAATAATTCAGTTAATAAACAGATGTTACTCCAACCATCATAAACAGCGTGATGTGCAGACATAATAAAAGCATATTCATTATTGGTTTTCTGTATTAGATAAAATCTTATTAGAGGTTTTTCAGGATTATTAGTAATAAAAGTGTTTTTCTGATCTTCAAAAAGAATTTTTGATGAATCATTCCCATCATAAATTTTGCAATCAATATAATAGAACTCTGCTTTCTGGTTTTTTAAAACAACTTGTACAAACTCAGATTTATCAGAAAAAAGAAAAACGGTGCGTAATATTGGGTATTTATTTATTGTATATTGGATTGCTTTTTCAAATAAACTAACATCAAAATTGATACTTCTAAAATTTATTGTTTGCTGGAAATGAAAAGCACCACTTTTATTATTGTAGTTCTTTAGCATAAACAGCTGCATTTGCGAAATGGGATAACAATCCTCAAGAATATTCTCCAAATAATTATTATTTTGAACTATATTAGTAATTAATTTTTTGTTCATCTCAATAAAAAGATTTTTTGGTTTTGTATTTATTTTATTCTTTACAGGTGTTTTTGCTATTTTATTTGCTATTTTCTCAGGGGTTCTTAGTAAATATAACTCCTTAACGGTAAATTTAATGTTATATTTTTCTGCCATTTGAATAACTAGAACAGCACGTAGAGAATCACCTCCCATTGCAAAAAAATCATCAGTAGATTTAATTTTTATTAAATCCAGATTTTCTGAGAAAATATCACATAATATTTTCTCTTCAAGACTTAACTCACTGAATTTTTTTTGAGTTTTATCATCTATAATCTTTTCAGAAATAGCATTTTGTTGTCTAATCTTTTGGTAATTAACTTTCCCGTTTGGTAATAATGGAATTGACTCCAAAACATTTATTGTTGAAGGTATCATGTAGTCTGGTAGCTTTTGTTTAAGAAAATGTTGGATAGAATCTATATTAGTTAGTGTTTTATTTTTTAAAGTTATATAAGCAACAATCTCTTTTGAACCATCAATATTGTTTTTTGTATTAACTACAGCTTGTTTAATATTCCCATCCATTAACAACGTGTTTTTTATTTCACCAAGTTCAATACGTAAACCACGAATTTTAATTTGATCATCAATACGTCCAAGATACTCAATTGTTCCATCTGAGAGCCATCTTCCAAGATCACCGGTCTTATACATCTTTTCGTTATTTTTAGAAAAAGGATTATGAATAAACCTTTCTTCGGTTAATGACTGATTATTAATATATCCAATCGCAACTCCGATGCCGCCAATATATATTTCACCAGAATAACCAATTGGAACTGGTTGAAAAAAATCATCCAAAACGTATATTTGCATATTTGCTATAGGTCGTCCAATTGGGACTATATTGCTTCGGGAATTTCTCTTACATTGCCAGTAGGTCACATCTATGGCAGCCTCTGTCGGGCCGTAAAGATTATGCAAATTCGCCTTCAGTAATTTATAGAATTTATTCCTAGTGATATAACTTAATTCTTCTCCACTGCAGATGACATGTCTAAGGCTGCTACAAATAGAAACACCTTTTTCATTTAGGAACACCTGAAGCATAGAAGGCACAAAATGTGTAACAGTTATACGTTGATTATAGATAAGATCTTTAATATATTTACTATTTTTATGACCTGCTGGCTTTGCCAAAACAAGTTGTGCTCCAAACATAAGTGGCCAAAAAAACTCCCAAACTGAAACATCAAAACTAAAAGGTGTTTTTTGAAGAACTTTATCTTTTTTGTTTAATTTGTATTCCTCCTGCATCCAATAAAGACGGTTAAATAGCCCTGCATGAGTATTTATAACGCCTTTTGGTTGTCCAGTAGAACCAGAAGTATAAATAACATAAGCTGGATCAGAAGCTTTAATACTATTTTGATGATTCTTTGCTATGCTTATATAATTATCTGCTTTATTAAGATTTATTAGTTCTCCTTCAAATTTTAAATCTTTAGTTAAGTGTGTTTGTGTTAATAATATATTAATTCCACTATTCTTAATCATATAAGTTATTCTATCGACAGGATAATCAGGATCAATTGGTAAATATGCTCCACCGGCTTTTATAATTGCATAAATACCAATTACCAATTCAAACGATCTTTCAGCTAATATTCCTACAACCGAATTTCTTTTTATTCCTTTTTTTCTTAAAAGTTGAGCAAGGCTATTTGCTTTTTTATTAAGTTCTTCATATGAAAGAGACTGATTATTATAAACAAGAGCTGTATTGTTAGGATTTGATTCAACTTGATTCTCAAAAAAAATTAATATATTTTGATTTATTGGGTATTTTTTATATGTTTTATTAAAATTATTAATAATCTTTTGTTCTTCATCAGTATTTATCTGATAGGTACATAGAGATTCTCCAGGTTTTTTCACAACTTGGTCTAGAATATTAAAAAAATGAGATATCATCTGATCCATAGATGATGTCCCATTAAATATTTGTGGAAGAAAATCAAATACAAATTCGACATAATTCTTTCTACTATTTTCTCTAACACTTAACAATAATGGATATGAGCTAGTATTATTTGATAACCAAGTTGCTTTTGTTGTACAATCATCAAAACTATCTTTTGATGAAGAAGGATCAAACGATAGAACAACATCAAACAATCGCTCTCCGTATTGTATATGCAAATCTTTATATATTGAGCTTAATGGATATCGTTGGTGTCTATAACTCTGCATCAATAATTCTTTTATTTCTAAAACAAGGGAAAAAAATGTTTGAGTCTGACTAATTTTTTTTCTTATAGGTATTACCCCTGTGAACAATCCAACAGTTTGTTTAAATAATGCATTATGTCGATTTAAGACAGGTGTGCCTATGCATATGTCCTCTTTCTTATTTACCCTGGATAAGTACAAAAACAAAACACCAAGTAACACTTGATAGTTTGTTAATTTATTTTTGGAAGCGAACTTAGTAACTCTGTTGTAATCGCTATTTTTCATGTATATTGTTTTTCTTTTACTTCCTAGTGCATCAAGATTTCGTTTTTGCTTTATTAAAAATAAATTCTCCGGTTTTTCTGATAGCAATTCACTCCAATATTTTTTATCGTCATTGTATTTGTTTGACTCAACGTACTTCTTGTCATTATTAATAAAATCGATATATGAAGTATTTGCGAGGCCGTCTGTTTTTTTGTTCTTTAGCTGATTGTATAAAAGTATTATTCTTTGATTTATTAGTCCTCCAGCCCAACCATCACAGATTAAGTGATGGTATTTGCCTATCGCATAATGCTGATTCTGACTGATTTTTATTAAAGTGAATTGGAATAAAAAATTATTAACTAATTTAAATGGTTTAATAAATTCATGATGCATAAATTGTTTAGCTTTTTGTCTTGGGTTTTTGTCTTTAGAAAAATCAATTATTGGAACGGTATAAAGCGAATTTGGGGAAACTTTCTGATAAGGGATTCCTTCCTCCTCAAAAAAAATTAATCTTAACGCATCATTATTTAAAATAAGATGATTAATTGCAGTTTGAAATAATCCAATGTCAAAAGATCCTTTTATATCCATGTATCCTCCGATGTTATATAACGGCTCATTTTCATGGATTTTTTGATCAAACCATATATCTTTTTGGTGTAATGTAAGGGGAAATTTGTTTTTTTGTATAATAACTTCTGTTAGTACGGAAGGAGTTCGTTTATGTTTTATTAATGTGTTGTCTGTGTGATCTAATTTTATTTGTTTATTTGTTTTGATGTTATTCTTTGTTTTAGTCATAGTTATTACCCTTAACCTCTCCAAATAATATATCGGTTAAAAAACTAAATTATCTCATTAAATATAACGAGGGGTTTGATATTTAATAACAAGAAAAATTCCCCCCTTTTTTTTGTAGCTTAATTTTTTCGTAGCCATATAATTATACTTCAAATATTTTGTAAAAAACTTATATATATTAGTATACTCTTAATAATATTATTTTGTAGTTATAATCATTGAGGATGAAAAAGTAACGATGAAATGACCGAAAAGGAATGATTTTAATTGGTTATAATGGGATTGAAAAATAACAACTATATTTATAGAAAAACTACCCTCTTTTATTTATTTTATTTAGTTTGTATTTGTTCCTGTTATTCTTTTTATTTCTTTATCAAAGTCTGATATATAATTTTGATCTTGTATTACAAGGTATTTTTCGTATTCCTGTTCAGCTTTGAGTTTTGCTTCCATCATGGATACTTTTCCTTTATCTAGTAGAATGGGATAATTTGATAGTTCAAGAAAACTATTCAAGAATGTTTGCCATTCTTCCATTGTTGTTGTGATTTGACGTATTGCTCTGTTTTCAGCTAAATCAAGGTATGCAGAAACAATACGATTTAGTTCTTTTATATGCGCTTCATTCAGGTAGTTTTTGGCTACAGAGACATCTATCAGGAGCATGTTTCCAATTTTGTTAATCCCATATAAAAAATTTCAGCATCCGCAGAGCTGTATATAATTTCAGCAGCTGTTTTACCAGTTATAGCCCAATGTAATTGATTTTGGACTTTTGCGAAGAAATCCTGGGTTGATTTTGAGGTTTTATCGTAATCGGCTGATAGGGAATAAATATCCGTAATTTTTTGATAAAATCGGTGTTCACTGGCTCGGATTTCTCTAATGCGTTCTAATAATTCATCGAAGTAATCTTTACCAAAAAGTGTTTTTCCTTGTTTTAATCGATCATCATCAAGCACAAAACCATTTATCATAAATTCTTTTAACACTTTGGTTGCCCATATTCGAAATTGTGTTGCTTGTAATGAATTGACTCGATAACCCACGGCGATAATCGCATCAAGATTATAAAATTCTATATTTCTTTTTACTTGTCGGGTACCTTCCGGTTGAACTGTTTCCAAAATGGAAATAGTTGGGTCCTTCTGTAACTCTCCGCTTTCATATATATTTTCTAAATGCTTTGAAATAGCCGGAATACCTACATTAAAAAGGTGGGACATGGCTTTTTGGCTTACCCAAACTGTTTCGTCTTGAATTCGTACTTCAATTTCAGCATTACCGTCTTCTGAACTGTAGACTAAAAAATTGATGGGATTAATTGGTTTATTGTTTTTGATCATTACTTATTTATCTCCTGATTTATATTATATCGTAAAATCTTCAATTTCCAATTCGGTTATTCCTTTTTTCTGGCAGTTAACTTAAATAGTTCTTCTCTTTTGTTTTTAGGAAATTGAGATACTGTACACATTATTTATTTGCAGACTTCTCGAATTGCTTCATATATCCAGCCAGTGGCACTTTTTGTATCTTTTAGTATAAGGGAATGTTTTCCATGAGCAATAGAATTCCTGATTTTTAATAAGTATTCTTGACTCAGGTTTTCTTTTCCTAATGCTCTTAATGCTTGAACAATAAGGTTACTTTCAGAATGTTTGAAATTGCTTTCCTTCATCATCATTTTTTTAAATTCAAGTTCTCTTTTCCCAATTTTATATTGGTTCGATTTTCCGTTAGACATATATGTATATTTTGCAGGTACTTGATTTGTTAAACCTAGTATATTTAAAGCTGTTTCACCTGAAGGAATTATTTCCCAGTCGAATTTTCTAGCAATAGCCTCTGCAACCATTGGTATATCTACTGGAATGTTTTCATTAACCAACGTGCTTTCTTTTGGGTAGTAATATATTCCTCTAATTACTCTGGAAATTGTTCCCTTTTTTTCGAGTCTATATAATATTGATCCAACTGTTGATTGTGCGGCAAGATCATTGAATTCAATCTTAGAAAAAGACCAACCCCTCCCTTTGCCATAAATTCTCGCAATTACTTTATTGTCTAAGCTATCCATACATTCATTATGTACTATTTTGCAATAATAATGAAACATATTTATTGCAAAATCCAATTTATAATATTCGTATGCTAAATGTTGATAAAGTTATCGTTTTACATAACCTTATCAACATTCTGAAAACTAGAAAATCAAACTCTTTAAATTTTCTACGTAGCCCCCCCCTTGAAACAATATATTTAATAATCATCACCCTACTCTGGTTGGCTCTACAACATTAATGGGGGCTAACTCCAATTAAGCAAAAGCAACACTCACTTTCATTCTGTAGTTTTCAAATATATTGCGATACCCGAAGATAGAATA